>CAJXKX010000488.1 GCA_913055965.1 uncultured Roseovarius sp. | reverse complement strand
TGCGCGCGACGCATCGGCTGGCGCAGGTGGTGATGGCGGCGCGCGTGCTCTTCGGTCTCGGGCGGCGGCACCCGTCGCTGGCCGGGTTCCACCACGCGCATCCGCGCTTCGGCACGCCGGTGCGCGCGACGCTCGCGGTGGGGGCGGTGGTGCTCGCGGGGGCGCTGCTGCTGCCGGTGGCCTCGCTCGCCGGGATGACCTCGACGCTGTTGCTGGTGGTCTTTGCGCTGGTCAACGCGAGCCTCGTGGCGGTCAAGCGCCGCGCGCCCGAGGCCCCGTTCCGCGTGCCGATGGCGGTGCCGGTGCTGGGGCTCGCGGCGGCGCTGCTGGCGCTTGGCGTGAGCCTCTGGGGGCTGGCCGCATGACGGTGTCGCTGGTGCTCGCCTGCCTCTGGGCGGTGGCGGCCAACCTGCTGGCGATGCTGCCCAGCCGCGACAATCACTGGCGGCGGGCCTATGCGCTGATCGTGCTGGGCGTGCCGGTGCTGGGGCTGGTCGCGTGGCAGCACGGGCCCTGGCTGGGGCTCATCGTGCTGGCGGCGGGGATGAGCGTGCTGCGCTGGCCGGTGATCTATCTCGGGCGCTGGCTGCGGCGGCAATGGGGGCAGGGGCGCGCCCGCTGACCGCCCGAGCCCCGGCGGGCGGGGGACTGGTCTGTTGTGGTGGGTCGCCACCCGCCCCGCGCGCCCCGTCGCCTGATCGGCGCCTCCCGCTTCTGCCTGCTTTCGGGCGCGTTCCCGCGCGGCTCCCCTCAGCCCGTCCCGAGGAAATCCTCGAGCACGGCGTGGAACAGCCCCGGCTTTTCCAGGTGGACGGCATGGGCGGTGCCGGGGATGACGGCGAGCGCCGCGTCGGGCAGGCCCTGCCACAGCGTCTCGACCTGCGGCCAGCGATACGAGCGGTCGCGATCCCCCCAGAGCACCAGCGCCGGCATGGCGAGCCGCGCCAGCGCGCCGCGCCCGTCCCAGCCATGCATTGCGTCGAGCCCGGCGAGAGCCGCGGTTTCGCTCGCCTGCGCGCCCAGCCGCGCCACGATCTCGAAGCCGCGCGCCGCAGCCCCCTCTCGAAACCACGTCGCCCCGATCCGCCGGACCGTCTGCGCCACCCCGTCGCGGCAGATCCCCGCGCGCGAGGTCTCCAGCAGTTCGAACCGGTCGGGCATCGCCCCCAGCGGCCCGGTGCCGTAGAGGATCAGCCGCGCGATCCGGTCGGGATGGGTGGCCGCCAGTTCCTGCACGATCATGCCGCCCATGGAATGGCCCAGCAGCGTGATCCGCCCCAGCCCCAACTCGTCGAGCAGCGCCACCACCGCCGCCGCGAAATCCGCGATCCGGTCGGCGGGGGGCAGCGCGGCCGATCCCGCAAAGCCCGGCAGGTCCGGCGCGATCACGTCATACCGGTCGGCGAAGCGGTCGATCTCGGCCTGCCATTGCGCGGCCCCCCCGAGATAGCCATGCACCAGCACCAGCGGCGTGCCCCGGCCCTTGCGCAGGTAGCGCAGGCCCGAGCGAGAGGTCAGCGCATCTGTTCGGGCAGCCACAGCGCGGTCTCCGGGAAAAGGATCAGGATGAAGATCAGCAGCACCAGCGCCGCGATGAAGGGCAGACAGCCCATGATGACGTCGCCGATGCTGACCTGCCCGCGCCCGATCCCCTGGATCACGTAGAGGTTGAGGCCCACGGGCGGCGTCAGCACCGCGATCTCCATGGTGATCGTGTAGACCACGCCGAACCAGATGAGGTCGAACCCGGCGGCGGCCATCAGCGGAAAGATGGTGGGCAGGGTGATGAAGGTCATCGACACCGGCTCGAGGAACATGCCGAGCGCGATATAGAAGACCAGCACGATGGCCAGCACCACGTAAGGCGACAGGTCGAAGCTGAGGAACAGTTCGGTGAATTCGTGCGGCACCCGGTAATAGGTGAGCACGAACCCGAACAGCACCCCCGCCGACAGAAGCAGGCCAAGATAGCCCATGGTCCGCATGGTGGCGAAGAGCGCGTCGGCAAAGCCCTGCCACCGCAGTCCGCCCACCCCGAAGGCGAGGATCACGGTGAGCAGCGCGGCGACGGCGGCGGCCTCGGTCGGCGTGGCGATGCCCGCGTAGATCGCGACGGTGATCACGAGACCGATCAGGCCGATGGGGGCCACGGTGGCGGCGATCTGGAGAATGCCCATCTTCACCGTCGCTTCGTTGTCGGGGATGTCCTCGGGCTTGAGAATGCCCCAGACCAGCACCACGATGGAAAAGCAGGTGACGAGGATGAGGCCCGGAATGACGCCCGCGATGAACAGGTCGCCGATGCTCTGGTCGGTGACGATGCCGTAGAACAGCAGGATCAGGCTTGGCGGCAGAAG
>CAJXKX010000487.1 GCA_913055965.1 uncultured Roseovarius sp. | reverse complement strand
GCTCCTTCTTGGTCAGGCCCTCGGCCCCGGCTGCGAGGATCTCGTCGATCTCGCGCAGGCGCTGGATGGATTTCGACACGGTCTGCCAGTTGGTCAGCGTGCCGCCCAGCCAGCGGTGATTCATGTAGTATTGCGCGCATTTCTCGGCGGCGTCGGCGACGGGCTGGCTGGCCTGGCGCTTGGTGCCGACGAACAGCACGCGGCCGTTCTTGGCGACGGTCTCGCGGATCACGTTGAGCGCCGCGTCGAGCATCGGCACGGTCTGCGTCAGGTCGATGATGTGGATGCCGTTGCGCGCGCCATAGATGAACTCGCCCATGCGGGGGTTCCAGCGCTGCGTCTGGTGGCCGAAGTGAACGCCGGCTTCGAGAAGCTGGCGCAGAGTGAACTCGGGAAGAGCCATTCGCGTATCCTTTTCCGGTTTGCGCCTCGGCACGGGGAGAGAAGCGGATGCTTCAACCGGTGGACCGTCGGGGATGTCTCCCCCGACCGGCCCGCCCATGCCTGCGGGATTACAGTGGCGCGCGTATAGCGCCCTGCGCGGACGGGCGCAACCCCGTTGCCGCAGACGGCGATTCGGTCATTGTGGCGCGGCCGGATCGTGCCTAGATAGCTGCGTGTCCGAGCGATGGATTTGAGATGAACACGCCTTTCGACGAGCTGCCCCCCGAGCCCAAGAAGCACACCCGCCTGTCGGGTCTGCGCGCGAGCTTCCTGACCGGCATCGTGGTGATCGCGCCGGTGGGGCTCACGCTGTGGCTGATCTGGACGGTCGCGGGCTGGGTCGACAACATGGTGCTGCCGCTCATCCCGGCGGGCTACCAGCCCGAGCAGTATATCGGCATCAACCTGCGCGGCGTCGGCGTGATCATCTTCCTGATCTTCACGATCATCGTGGGCTGGGTCGCCAAGGGGCTGATCGGCCGGTCGATGATCGGTTTCGCCGAGTCGCTGGTCGACAGGATGCCGGTGGTCCGCTCGATCTATTCGGGGGTCAAGCAGATCGCCGAGACGGTGTTCGCGCAGTCCGAGCGCAGCTTCGAGAAGGCGTGCCTCGTGCAGTATCCGCGCAAGGATATCTGGGCCGTGGGCTTCATCTCGACCGAGGCCAAGGGCGAAATCAACGCCAAGGCGCAGACCGGCAGCGACCTGTTGAGCGTGTTCGTGCCGACCACGCCCAACCCGACCTCCGGCTTTCTGCTGTTCTTTCCGCGCGAGGACGTGATCGAACTCGACATGTCGATCGAGGATGCGGCCAAGCTGGTGATCTCGGCGGGGCTGGTCTATCCCCCCGGCGCGCGCCCCGAGGATCTCGGCCGCGCGCGCAGACGCGCCTGAGGGCGCGCCCGGCGGCGGCTCAGGCGAGCCGCGCGAGCCGCGCCGCGCGCAGCCGCTCGAAATCGTCGCCCGCGTGATAGCTCGACCGCGTGAGCGGCGTGGCCGACACCATCAGGAACCCCTTGCCGTATGCGGCCTTCTCGTAGGCGGCGAATTCCTCGGGCGGGATGAACCGCGCCACCGCGTGATGCTTGGGCGTGGGCTGCAGGTACTGGCCGATGGTCAGGAAATCCACGTCCGCCGCGCGCATGTCGTCCATCACCTGGTGCACGCCCTGCCGCTCCTCGCCGAGGCCGACCATGATCCCCGACTTGGTGAACATCGCCGGGTCCAGCTCCTTGACCCGCTGCAACAGGCGCAGCGAGTGGAAATACCGCGCGCCGGGCCGCACCGAGGGGTAGAGCCCCGGCACCGTCTCGAGGTTGTGGTTGAACACGTCCGGTTTCGCCGCGACCACCGTCTCGAGCGCGCCCGGCTCGCAATGCAGGAAATCGGGGGTCAGGATCTCGATCGTGGTGCCGGGGCTGCGATGCCGGATGGCGCGGATGGTCTGGGCGAAATGCTCGGCCCCGCCATCGTCGAGATCGTCGCGATCGACGCTCGTCACCACCACGTGGTTGAGCCCCAGCTTCTGCACCGCGTCCGCCACCCGCCCAGGCTCGAACGCGTCGAGCGTCTGCGGCTTGCCGGTGGCGACATTGCAGAAGGTGCAGCCGCGGGTGCAGATTTCGCCCATGATCATCATCGTGGCGTGGCCCTGCCCCCAGCACTCGCCCGCGTTGGGGCAGCCCGCCTCCTCGCAGACCGTGACCAGCTTGTGCTCGCGCATGATCCGCTTGGTTTCGAAATAGCCCTTCGATGTCGGGGCCTTGACCCTGATCCAGTCGGGTTTCTTCGGCTGGGCGTTGTCCGGGCGGCGCGCCTTCTCGGGGTGGCGCTGGCCGGGTATCTTGAGATCGCGCACGATTTTTTCCCCGCGAATGATTTGGTAAGGCATGCAGAGTATAGGGGAGGGCGAGGGCAAGTTCCAGTGGGGCAGA
>CAJXKX010000486.1 GCA_913055965.1 uncultured Roseovarius sp. | reverse complement strand
GGGGCGGGTTTGTCATCGGGGTTTTCGCAGCGGCTTGATCGGGATCGCGGGTTCGGGCTAAGTGGGGTGGTGCCTTTCCTGTCCGGACCACGGTCTTGAGCCCATCCGATCATCACCCATTGACCCTGCGCGACGTCTCCGAGGCGGCGGGCGTGTCCGAGATGACCGTGAGCCGGGTGTTGCGCAACAAGCGCGACGTGTCCGAGGCCACGCGCGCGCGGGTGCTCGAGGCGGCGCGGCGGCTGGGGTATGTGCCCAACAAGATCGCGGGCGCGCTGGCGAGCCAGAGGGTCAACCTCGTGGCGGTGATCATTCCCTCGATGTCCAACATGGTGTTTCCCGAGGTCATGACGGGGATCACCGGCGCGCTGGAGGAGACAGGCCTTCAGCCGGTGGTCGGGCTGACGGGATATCGCCCTGAAAAGGAAGAGAAAGTCCTCTATGAAATGCTGTCCTGGCGACCTGCTGGCGTGATCATCGCGGGGCTGGAGCATTCCGATGCCTCGCGCGCGATGCTGCGCGCGAGCGGCATTCCGGTGGTCGAGATCATGGATGTCGACGGCACGCCGATCGACTCGGTGGTGGGCATCTCGCATCGCCGCGCCGGGCAGCAGATGGCACAGGCGATCATCCGCGCAGGGTATCGCCGGATCGGCTTCATGGGCACAAAGATGCCGCTCGACCACCGCGCGCGCAAACGCTTCGAGGGGTTCACCGAGGCGCTGGCCAAGGCCGGGATCGAGATGGCGGATCACGAATTCTATTCCGGCGGCTCGGCGCTGGCCAAGGGCCGCGAGATGACCGCCGAGATGCTGCGGCGCACGCCGGACCTCGATTTCCTCTACTATTCCAACGACATGATCGGGGCAGGGGGGCTGCTCTACCTGCTCGAGCAGGGCGTGGACATCCCCGGTCGCATGGGGCTTGCGGGGTTCAACGGGGTCGAGTTGCTGGACGGTCTGCCGCGTCGGCTGGCCACGATGGATGCCTGCCGCGCCGAGATCGGACGCCGCGCCGCCGGGATAATCGCGGCGCAGGCGGCGGCGCCCGAGGCGCGCGAACGGGTGCGCGTGGCGCTGGAGCCGCGGCTCGACCCGGGGGATACGCTGCGGCCCGGCTGACCGGCGCATGAAATTTCTCCTTTGATTTTCACGTACGAATCGCGAAAGGCTGGCGCATCACACGATTGCCGGGAGGGGCGCATGCGGATCGGATTCATCGGGCTCGGAAATGTCGGGGGCAAGCTGGCCGGAAGCCTCTTGCGCAACGGCCACGATCTGGAGGTTCACGACCTGAACCGAGAGCTTCGCGACGGCTTTGCCGCGCGGGGGGCGCGGGTTGCGTCGGGCCCCGCGCAGATGATGCGCGACTGCGAGGCGGTGATCACGTGCCTGCCGTCCCCGGCCGCGAGCGCGGCGGTGATGGAGGAGATGCTGCCCGAGGTCGGGCCCGGCAAGATCTGGATGGAGATGTCCACCACCGACGCCACCGAGATCACCCGGCTGGGCGGCATGGTGATCGAGCGCGGCGGCGCGGCGGTGGATTGCCCGGTCTCGGGTGGCTGCCACCGGGCGGCGACCGGCAACATCTCGATCTTCGCGGGCTGCGACCGTGCCACCTTCGAGCGCATCCTGCCGCTCCTGACCACGCTGGGGCGGCGGGTGCTGCACACCGGCGACCTGGGCAGCGCCTCGGTGCTCAAGGTGATGACCAACTATCTCGCCACTGCCAACCTCTTGTCGGTCTGCGAGGCGCTGGTGACGATGAAGGCGGCGGGGATGGACCTCGCCACCACCTTCGAGGCGATCCGCATCAGTTCGGGCACCTCCTTCGTGCACGAAACCGAAAGCCAGATGATCCTCAACGGCTCGCGTGACATCAACTTCACCATGGACCTTGTGATGAAGGATATCGGCCTGTTCCAGTCGATCGCCGAGCGCGCGGGCGTGCCGCTGGAAATCTCGCCGCTGATGATCGACATCTTCCGCGACGGGATGGCGCGCTATGGCGCGCGGGCACAGTCGGACGACATCATCCGGCGGCTGGAAGAGGCCACCGGGCTCGATATCACGGCACCGGGATTTCCGGCGGAGATGGTGGATGACGAGCCGGAGGAGCCGGGCTACGAGGTCTATCCGCCGGGGCGCGCCCCGGTGGCGGCCGAGAGCCGTTAACCAACTGTCGTCAGCGGGCTTGCCGCTCGCGGCCCCGGCGTGGCAATCTGGCGCGGGGGTGTGCGAGGGTGTGTGATGTTGATGTTTGCGAGTTTGTTGGGGATTGCCGCGATCGGCGCATCGGCCTTTGTCGGGCTCGGCCTCGGCGAGGACGATGCGGCGGGCGAGGACATGGCGGGCAATGCGGACGGGCAGGGCGCGGCCCC
>CAJXKX010000485.1 GCA_913055965.1 uncultured Roseovarius sp. | reverse complement strand
CCCCCCGCGATCGCGGTGATGGCTCCTTACGTCAATTCCTACCGCCGCTACGTCAAGGATCACGCCGCCCCCATCAACCTCGCCTGGGGACGCGACAACCGCACCACCGGCATCCGCGTGCCGCTCTCGGGACCCGACTCGCGCCGGATCGAGAACCGGATGGCGGGGATGGACTGCAACCCCTATCTCGGAATCGCCGCGAGCCTCGCCTGCGGCCTGCTGGGCATCCTCAAGGAGGAATGGCCCGACAAGCAGTTCAAGGGCGATGCCTACGCGGGCGACGCGGATATCCCCAACGTGATGGGCGAGGCGCTCAACCTCTTCGAGGAGGCGACCGACCTGCACGAGATCCTCGGCCCGGAATTCGCCCGCGTCTACAGCATCGTGAAACGCGCCGAATACGAGGAATTCCTGCAGGTCATCAGCCCGTGGGAGCGCGAGCACCTGCTGCTCAACGTCTGAATGCGTTGCCGCCGCCGGATATGGGTACTTTTGCCAAGAAGAAGCCATGAACCTGCTCCATGCCAATGACCGGCGGGGCGAATACCCGCCAAGCTGGTATGCCGCGACCGCCGAAGCGCTGCCGCCCTTTCCGCCGCTGCGGGGGGCGGCGCGGGCCGATGTCTGCGTGGTGGGCGCGGGGTATACCGGCCTCTCGGCGGCGCTGCACCTCGCCGAGGCGGGGCTCGACGTGGTGCTGCTCGAGGCGCAGCGCGTGGGTTTCGGGGCCTCGGGGCGCAATGGCGGACAGCTTGGCAGCGGGCAGCGGGTGGAGCAGACCGCCTTGGAGCGGATGGTGGGCGCGGATGACGCGCGCCACCTGTGGCGGCTTGGCGAAGAGGCCAAGGACCTCGTCAAGGGGCTGGTGGCGCGCCACGGCATCGAGTGCCACCTGAAGCCGGGCGTGGCGCATGCCTGTTTCACGGCCCGCGAGATGCGCGACGAGCACGCCTATGCCGAGCACCTCGCAACGCGTTACGGCTATGAGCAGATCGCGGCGCTGGACCGCGACGCGATGCACGCGCTCTGCCCCTCGCCCGCCTATCACGGCGGCACGCTGGACATGGGCGCGGCGCACCTGCACCCGCTCGGCCTTGCGCTGGGGCTGGCGCGCGCGGCGCAGGCGGCGGGAGTGCGCCTCTTCGAGGGATCGCAGGTACACGATATCCGGCCGGGCGCGCGCGTCCGCGTCGCCACGGATGCGGGCCATGTCGAGGCGGATCACCTGGTGCTGGCCTGCAACGGCTATCTCGGCGGGCTGGAGGGGCGGGTTGCCGCCCGCGTCATGCCGATCAACAATTTCATCGTCGCGACCGCACCGCTGGGCGAGGATGCCGCCCGCGTGCTCGCGCGCGACGTGGCGGTGGCGGACACGAAATTCGTGGTGAACTATTTCCGCCTCAGCCACGACAAGCGCCTGCTCTTCGGCGGCGGCGAGAGCTATGGATACCGCTTCCCGCGCGACATCCGCGCCACGGTGCGGCGGCCCATGCTCGAGATCTTCCCGCATCTCGCCGACGTGCCGCTCGACTACGCCTGGGGCGGGACGCTCGCCATCACCATGAAGCGCCTGCCCTACCTGGCGCGGGTCGCGCCCAACATCCTGTCGGCATCGGGCTATTCGGGGCACGGGGTGGGCATGGCGACGCTCGCCGGGCGGCTGATGGCCGAGGCGGTGCGGGGCGGGTCGGCGGGGTTCGACTGCCTCGCGCGGGTGCCCTGCCCCGCCTTTCCCGGCGGGGCGGCGCTGCGCACGCCGCTGCTGGTGCTGGCAATGAGCTGGTTCGCGCTGCGCGACCGGCTGGGCATCTGACGGGCTTTGACAAACCGTCACAATTCGGGCCTATATGTTCCGGAAAGCCGAAAGCCACTTTCAGGAAAGCCGAACATATGACGCAAGCTCCGAATGTCCACGACGCCGAGCCCATCCCCGACGCTGCCCGCGCCGAGGTCGAGCGGCTGCTCCTTTCCGGCGACCTGTTTCGCTATACCGCGCCTCGGGATGCGCCGGTGACGCTGCTGGAGCGGGATTTCGCCGCGATGATGGGCTCGGCTTACGCGCTTGCCGTCTCGTCCTGCTCGGCGGCGCTGTTCCTGTCGCTCAAGGCGCTGGGCCTGCCGCGCGGGGCGCGGGTGCTGATCCCCGGCTTCACCTTCGCCGCCGTGCCCTCTTCCGTGGTGCATGCCGATTGCGTGCCGGTGCTGTGCGAGGTGGGCGAAAACTACCGCATCGACCTTGCGGATTTCGAAACCAAACTCGACCAAGAGATAAAGGCCGTCATCATCAGCCACATGCGCGGCCACCCCTCGGACATGGATGCGATCATGGCCCTGTGCGACGCGCGCGGCATTCCCGTGATCAAGGACGCGGCCCATTCTTTGGGAACCACCTG
>CAJXKX010000484.1 GCA_913055965.1 uncultured Roseovarius sp. | reverse complement strand
GATGAAGCCCGGCGCGATCACGTTGGGGGTGATGCCGCGCGTGGCGACCTCCTGCGCGATGGATTTGGTCATGCCCTCGAGCCCCGCCTTGGCGGCGGCATAATTCACCTGCCCGGGATTGCCGGTGGTGCCCACGACCGAGCCCACGTTGACGATGCGGCCCCAGCGCGCCTTCATCATCGGGCGCACCGCGGCGCGGCACAGCCGCATGGCCGAGGTGAGATTGACATTGAGCACCTCGCCCCAGTCCTCGTCGGACATCCGCATGAACAGCTGATCGCGGGTGATGCCGGCGTTGTTCACCAGGATGTCCATCCCGCCCATCGCGGCGATGGCCTGCTTCGGCAGCGCCTCGACCGCCTCGGCGTCACCGAGGTTGCAGGGCAGCACATGGGCGCGCGCGCCCAGTTCGGCGGCCAGCGCCTCGAGCGGGGCCTCGCGCGTGCCCGACAGCCCCACATTGGCCCCCGCCCCGTGCAGGCTGCGCGCAATGGCGGCCCCGATGCCGCCCGACGCGCCGGTGATGAGCGCGGATTTTCCCGTCAGATCGAACATTTCAAAGTGCCTCCTGCCGCCCGGTTCGCCTGCGTCCTTAGCATACTGCCCGATCTTTGCCAGCCTCTCGTCCAAACATGGCCCGAAACAGCGGCCAGTCTTTCAACTTCTCAAAGCGGACGCGCGCCATGATCGAGAAAAACCCGTTCTATGAACCTGTCGCCGATTTCGGTCAGGCCCTGTTTTCCGACCCGATGCTCGCGTTTGCCGCCGCGCTCCTGCTTCTCCTCCTCTTCGCGTTGCGCAAGCGGTCGCCGGGAAAGCGGAGGCACGGACACACGAAGACCGGCCCGCAAGGCGTGATCCTCCCGTTCGGCAAGACAGCGCCCGCACGGTCGCAGCCCGACCGCGCCAGCCTGCACCTGCCGGAAAACCAGGTCCGCGCGATTGCCGACGCGCAGTTCGAAACGCAACCGCTTCTCAACAGGTCGGAGGCGCGGCTGCTCCCGGTGATCGAAGACGTGCTTGCGGGGATGGGGCGCGGGCACCGGGTCATGGCGCAGACCAGCCTTGGCGAACTTCTCCGCCCGAGCAAGGACCAGCCAGAGGCGATCAGGCACGCCGCCCATGCCGCGATCAACTCGAAGCGATTCGATTTTGCCATCATCGACCGCGCCGGCAGGCTTGTGGCAGCGGTCGAGTATCAGGGCACCGGTCACTACCGCGACACCGCGTTCATCCGCGACGCGATCAAGCGCGAAGCCTGCCGCAAGGCCGGTGTCGCCTTCATCGAAGTACAAGCGGATGCGCCCCCCGCCGACCTTGTACACCGTCTCCGGCAGGTGCTGGATCCGTCGCCCAAGGACCCTGCCGGGCGGGCCCGAGCGCCGCGCGCGCCTCAGCCGAGCGACGCGGCGGCCTCCTGAACCTCGGCCATGGTCGACACGCCCCGGCAGGCGATCGCGCGGTCGATGCGGCGCACCATGCCCGACAGCGCCTTGCCCGCGCCGATTTCCCAGATGTCGGTAACGCCCGCGCCGGCCATGAACTGCACCGATTCGCGCCAGCGCACCGAGCCGGTGACCTGCTCGACCAGCAGCGCGCGGATCTCCGCCGGGTCGGTGACGGGCGCGGCGCGCACATTCGCCACCAGCGGCACGGCGGGGGCCCTGATCCCGACCTCGGCCAGCGCGGCGGCCATCGCCTCGGCGGCGGGCTGCATCAGTGCGCAGTGAAAGGGTGCGCTCACCGGCAGCAGCACGGCACGTTTCGCGCCGCGGGCCTTGGCCAGATCGACCGCCCGCTCCACCGCCGCCTTGTGGCCCGACACCACCACCTGCCCCGGATCGTTGTCATTCGCGGCCTGGCAGACCTCGCCCTGCGCGGCCTCTTCGGCCACCGCGCGCGCGGTGTCGAAATCGAGCCCCAGCAGCGCCGCCATCGCGCCCGCGCCCACCGGCACCGCCTCCTGCATGGCGCGGCCACGGATGCGCAGCAGCCGCGCGCAATCGGCCACTTTCAGCGCACCGGCGGCGGCCAGCGCGGAATATTCGCCCAGCGAATGCCCGGCGACGAAGGCGGCGGCGGCGGGCGTCACGCCCTCGGCCTCGAGCGCGCGCATCGCGGCGAGCGAGGTGGCCATCAGCGCGGGCTGCGCGTTCTGCGTCAGAGTCAGCGCGTCCTGCTCGCCCTCCCAGATCAGCGCCGACAGCTTTTCGCCCAGCGCGTCGTCGACCTCGTCGAACACCGCGCGCGCCGCCGGGCAGGCGGCGGCCAGATCGCGGCCCATGCCGATCACCTGCGCGCCCTGCCCCGGAAATACGAATGCCAGGCTCATCTGCTCCCCTCCACCGTCGAAAACCGCCCCCCGATACCGCGCCGCGTCGCGCGTGTCCACGCC
>CAJXKX010000483.1 GCA_913055965.1 uncultured Roseovarius sp. | reverse complement strand
GCCGAGGCCCCGCTGATCGGGGGGGAGGAGAGCGCCCCCGTCACGCCCCCCGAGGGCCTGCGCGTCATCGAGGACCGGCGCTACGGCGACACGGCGATCCGGTTTCTGGGGCGCGCCTGACCGGGACCACAAAAAAACCGGCCCGCGCGGGTGGCGGGCCGGGGGAGGTGTCGTCATTGCTGACGAGGAGGACAACGGCCCCCGACGCTCACCAATCCGTCGGACCTTTCTCCGAGAACTGGTGGACGAGGAAATCGATGAAGGCGCGCACCTTGGGCTGGGTGAACCGGCCCGGCGGGTAGACGGCATAGATGCCCTGCGTCTCGACCGGCAGGTCGGGCATGGCGTCCTCGACCAGCCCCTGCGCCATCGCCTTGGCATAGAGGAACGAGGGCAGGTAGGCGATGCCGAGGCCCGAGATCGCGGCGTTGAGCAGCGATTGCCCGTCATTGACGCTCAGCCCCCCCGCCGTGCGCACCTGCCGCTTCTCGCCCGAGGGCGCGGTCAGCTTCCACACGGCGTTGCCGCCCTGGCTGGAATAATGCAAGAGCTTGTGCTCGTTGAGGTCGTCGATCCGCTGGGGCCGTCCGTGTTTCTCGAAATAGGCCGGGCTCGCGATCATGCGTCTGACCGTCTCCGACAGCTTGCGCGCGCGCAGCGTGCTGTCCTCGAGGTCGCCGATGCGCACGGCCATGTCGAACCCCTCGGAAATCAGCTCCACATAGCGGTTGTTGAGCACCATGTTCACGGTGATGTCGGGGAACTCCTCGAGGAACTGGCCCAGCACCGGGCTCAGGTGATTGACGCCGAAATCGGTGGCGACCGAGATGCGCAACAGCCCCGACGGGTCCGACTGCATGGAACTGACCAGCGCATCCGCCTCGCCCGCGTCGTTGAGCACGCGGAGCGCCCGGTCGTAATAGGCGAGCCCGATCTCGGTGGGGCTCACCCGCCGCGTGGTGCGATTCAAGAGCCGCGCGCCCAGCCGCGCCTCGAGCGACGAGACATGCTTGGACACCGCCGATTTCGAGATACCCATCTTGCGGGCCGCGTCGGTAAAGCCGCCCTGGTCCACCACCGTGGCAAAGGCCTCCATTTCGGTCAGGCGATCCATGCTGCACCTCTTTCTGCGTTCACAAGCCTGTGTCGCGGAAAAATCGGGCGCAACTGCGGCACGTGCCTGACAATATCGGGGAGTTGGCGTCATCGTTGCCGGTCGGGAAACACCGCAACACGGCAAGTTGAGGCGGCGGGCTTGCCACGCCTGTTACCCTTGGGGGCGACTCGGACCAGTCAGGGAGGACATGCCATGAAACCGCTTTTCGCCACCATCTGCGCCGCCGCGCTCGCCGCCGCCGCGCCCGTCTTCGCCGGGGACACGCCCGCGCCCGAGGGGGCAGAGGTCTATTTCGTCAACCTCTCGGACGGCGCGACGGTCGAGGCGCCGGTGACGGTGGTCTTCGGCCTCAGGGGCATGGGCGTGGCCCCGGCGGGCACCGACAGGGAAAACACCGGCCATCACCATGTGCTGGTGGACCGCCCGCCGCTGGGCGAGGGGCCGGACGGGGCCGAGGAGTTGAACAGCAGCCTGCCCGCCGACGAGAATCACATCCATTTCGGCGGCGGCCAGACCGAGGTCAGCCTCGATCTGACACCGGGCGCGCACACGCTGCAACTGGTGCTGGGCGACATGAACCATGTGCCGCATGACCCGCCGGTGGTGTCCGAGGTGATCACGATCACCGTCGAATAATCCGCCTCAGAGCGTGGCGGCCAGCCGCGTGCCCTGATCTATGGCGCGTTTCGCGTCAAGTTCGGCGGCCACATCCGCGCCGCCGATCACGTGGCAGGTCACGCCTTCGGCCTCGAGTGCATCCGCAAGGCTGCGCTCGCTCAGCTGCCCGGCGCAGAGCACGATGGTGTCGGCCTCGATGAGCGTCGGGCGCTCCCGCGCCTCGCCAAAGCTGATATGCAGGCCATCGCCGTCGATGCGCTCGTAATTCACGCCCGACACCATCTCGACGCCCTTCATCCGCAGCGCCGCGCGGTGAATCCACCCCGTCGTCTTGCCCAGCCGCTTGCCCGGGCGCTCCGCCTTGCGCTGCAACAGCGTGACGGCGCGGGCGGGCGGCTCGGGCTGCGGGCCCTGCGGCGCCAGCCCGCCGCGCACCTCCGACGGGTCGCCCACGCCCCATTCGCTGCGCCAGAGCGACAGGTTCTCGGTCGGGCTCTCGCCCTCGTGGACAAGGAATTCGGACACGTCGAAACCGATGCCGCCCGCGCCCACCACCGCGACGCGGCGGCCCACCGGGGCGCGCCCGCGCAGCACGTCGATATAGCTCAGCACGTTGGGGCCGTCCTGCCCGGGAATGCCCGGATCGCGCGGGATCACGCCG
>CAJXKX010000482.1 GCA_913055965.1 uncultured Roseovarius sp. | reverse complement strand
GCCGGTAGCCGCGCCCCGAAACATGGTGGAACCCGGCGGGAAAGCCCGCGAGCGCGCCCATGACCGCGCGGAAGCGGTTGGGGTTGCGCAGGGTGAACTCGGGATGCGCGGTGAGGCGCGCGGCGGTCTCGGCGGCCTCTGCCGGGTCGGCGTTGAGCACCTGCATCCCGAACCACTTGTCGAGCACCAGCCGGTCGTGCCGCCATTGGCGGAAGAACGCGTCCGAGACTTCGGCGCCCTTGCCCGCGCGCATCAGGCAGGCGAGCGCGGCAAGCTGCTGGGTCATGTTGTCCGCGGTGTCGTATTGCGCCAGCGCCCGCGCGCCGCCGTCGCGCCGGGTGATGAGGCGCAGCACCGCGTTGGCGAGCGCCCGCGCGCCCGCCTGATCCGGGTCGGGGCGGTAGGGCGCATCGACCTGGTGGGCGGCGTAGAGTGCATCGAGCGTGCCCTGCATGGTTTCGGCGCGGGCGATGTCAAGCGCCTCGCGCGCCTCCCAGATGGCCTGCGGATCGGGGGTGTGGCCCTGCCCGGCGAGCACCTGGGCCAGTTCGTCCTCGCCCGGCAGGCCGAGGGCCAGGGCACGAAAGGCCGGGTCGAGGCCCGCGTCGCGGAGCATGGCGTGGATCGCGTCGAGATAGGCCGGGTCGGGGGCCGCGCCGTCGCGGATCATCGCCAGCAGCGTCTCGCGCGCCAGCGCGCGGCCCGCCTCCCACTTGTTGAACGGGTCGGTGTCGTGGGCGAGCAGGAAGGCGCGCTCGGCATTGGTGGTGGCGCGCTCGACGATCACGGGCGCGGAGAAATCGCGCAGGATCGAGGGCACGGGGCGGGCGGAGAGCCCGTCGAAGCTGAAGCTTTGCCGCGCCTCCGTCATCTCTAGGATGCGGGTGGGCATCACCTCGTCGCCATTGGGGCCGAGCAGACCGAGGGCGATGGGAATGACCCGGGGGGATTTCTCTGGCTGGCCCGGCGTGGGAGGCGTTTCCTGTTCGAAATGAAGGGTATATGTGCCGTTCTTGAAGTCATCCGTCACGCGCAGGCGGGGCGTGCCGGCCTGCGTGTACCAGCGCTTGAACTGTGCGAGGTCGCGGCCGGTCGTGTCCTCGAAGACCTGAAGCCAATCCTCGATGGTGCAGGCCTGCCCGTCATGGCGGGTGAAGTAGAGATCGAGCGCGCGCGGCTGTCGCTGCCCACCAGCCGCTTGAGCATCCCGATCAGTTCGGCCCCCTTCTCGTAGACGGTTGCGGTGTAGAAGTTGTTGATCTCGATAAAGCTTTCGGGGCGGACGGGATGCGCGAGCGGGCCGTTGTCCTCGCGGAACTGGCGGGCGCGGAGCGCGATCACGTCGGAGATGCGCTTGACCGGGGCCGAGCGCATGTCGGCGGTGAATTCAGCGTCGCGATAGACGGTCAGCCCCTCCTTGAGGCAGAGCTGGAACCAGTCGCGGCAGGTGATGCGGTTGCCGGTCCAGTTGTGGAAGTATTCATGCGCGATGATCGCCTCAATACGTTCGAAATTGGCATCTGTGGCGGTCTCTGGTGTGGATAAAACGCAGCTTGAGTTGAAAATGTTCAATCCCTTGTTCTCCATCGCCCCCATGTTGAAATCGTCCACGGCGACGATGTTGAAGATGTCGAGATCGTATTCGCGCCCGTAGACCTCTTCGTCCCAGCGCATCGCCTTCTTCAACGCCTCCATGCCGAAGGCGCATTTGTCCTCGTCGCCGGGGCGCACCCAGATGTTGAGTTCGACATCGCGGCCCGAACGGGTGGTGAACCGGTCGGGATGGGCCACCAGATCGCCCGCCACGAGGGCGAAGAGATAGGCCGGTTTCGGCCAGGGATCGTGCCATTCGGCCCAGCCGTCGCCCGCTGCCACCGGGTTGCCGTTGGACAGCATCACCGGCATGTCGCCCTCGATCCGGACGGTGAAGACGCCCATCACGTCGGGGCGGTCGGGGTAATAGGTGATCTTGCGAAAGCCCTCGGCCTCGCATTGGGTGCAGAACATGTCGTTCGAAAGATAGAGCCCCTCGAGCGCGGTGTTGGAGGCCGGGTCGATCTCGACCTCGGCCTCGAAGGTGAAGGGCGCGTCGGGCACATCGGCGCCGAGGCCCTCGGGTGTCACCTCGGGCGCGATCGGCGCGCCGTCGATCCGGGCCCCGATCAGGCGCAGGTTCTCGCCGTGCAGGAAGAACGCCCGCTCGCTTGACGCGGGGTTGGGGCGAAACTCTATCCGGCTGAGAACACGTGTCTTTTCCGGGTCGAGGCGAAAGGTCAGGTGGACCTTTTCCACGAGGTAGGCTGGCGGAGTGTAATCGGCGAGATAGATGGTCTGGGGCGAGGCGTCTTTCATCGCGGGCGTCTCCGTCGGTTGGAACATCGGGTTGCGACGGACGTTAGG
>CAJXKX010000481.1 GCA_913055965.1 uncultured Roseovarius sp. | reverse complement strand
GACACCGATCGGCGCTTGCAGGTAGGGCTTGCCCAGAACCTCGGCCAGACCACGGCCGAACTCACGATACATCACGATATTGGCGTCCGCGTTCACGAGGCCCCGCATCTCGGCCAGATGCGTGCCCATCGGCATCACCATGTTGATCTCGGCCCCGATCCCCTCGACGAGGCGGCGGATTTCCGCGAGGTCCGAGGGCATGTTGAACGTGCCATACATCGGCCCGAGGATGTTGACGCGGGGCTTGGCCCCCTCCTCGCGCTTCTTCTCGGGGGGCATCCGCCCCTTGGTCATGCCCCATTCGGTAAAGAGCCACGTCATCGCCCGGTCGGCGGCCTGCCACTGATCCTCGTCGATGGTGCGCGGCAAAAATCGCTGGATATTGGTGCCCTGCGGCGTCACACCCCCGCCGATCATCTCGGCGATCGAGCCGGTGACGACCACGGCAGGCAAGGCGGGGTCGAGCGTCTGCCACGCCCGCTTCATCGCCTCTTCGGTCCCCGCACCCATTTCGCCCTCGCCAAGGCCCGTCACCACGATGGGCAACTCATGCGGCGGCAGCGCGTCGGTATAGTGCAGCACGCTCGTCACCGGCAGGTTCTCGCAGCCGACGGGGCCGTCGATCACCACCTGCAACCCCTTGACGGCGCAAAAGGCATAGACCGCCCCCCAGTATCCGCCCGCCCGGTCATGATCCTGGATCAGCATCAGATCATCTCCTGCGCCTTGGCGGCGCGCTTCTGCTTTTCCAGCTTCTTGAGGTTGGTGGCGCGGAAATCCGGCCGGATGTTGGGATCGCCCTCCCACACGCCCGCGCTGTCGCCCGTGCCCACGCCCTCGAAGAAATCGCGCATCCGGTCCATGCGGCCCTTGTTGCCCATGGCGGCGTTGACCACCTCGGCAAGGCTTCCCGCCCCCGCAGGCCCCATCAGAGGCCGCGCCGAAATGAGGTTGGTGAAATAGAGCGACGGCGTGCCCCGCTCCTTGGCCTTCTGCACCACCGGCGTGGTGCCGATGGCGAGGTCCGGCTCCAGCGCCTCCATCGCGGCGCAGTCATCCTCCAGCGAGGCGCGGAATTTCACCGTCACGCCGCGCGCGGCCAGCCACTCGGCATCCGCCGCCGACCAGGGCGTTTTCGGGCAGGCGGTGCCCACATAGGGCACCTCCGCCCCGCTCTCGATCAACAGCCGCGCCACAAGGAGTTCGCTCCCCTCATAGCCCGAGAGCGTGATCCGCCCCCTGATCGGGGCCTTGGCCAGCGCCCCCTCGATCGCGGGCAGGAACGCGTTCTGCGCCGCCGCCACCTTGTCCGCAGACACGCCGAAGGCCTCGCCGATACCGGCGAGCCACGCCGCCGTGCCCTCGCGCCCCACCGGCGCAGAGCCCACGACCCTGCGCCCCGCCGCCTCGAATTCGCGCACGGCGGCGGTATAGAACGGATGGATCGCCGCCACCGCCCCGCAATCCAGAGCGGCATACAATTCGCGCCACTCGCGGCACGGCACCACCGGCCCCGCCGCCAGCCCCATCGGCGCCAGCATCGCCCCGATCATCATCGGATCGGCGGGGAACATCTCGCCCAGGAGCGTCACCGTGGGCCGGCCCGACACGCCGCCCTCGGGGGCCGCCACCGGCCCCGCCTCGGCCTCGGGCATCGCCGCCAGCCGCCGGAACACCCGCGCCAGCCCCGCGCCCGTGGCTTCCGCCAGCCGGTCGGGCCGCGGCCCCAGCTTGCGCAGCCGCGCCAGAAAGGTCGTCATCGGCAGCGCCTGCGCATCCTCGAGATAGCGCGTCAGAACCGCGCCCAGCAGGCTCTGCGCCGGGCCCGACAGGCCGCGCCCGGCCTCGGCACGCACCAGCCGCGCCACCATGCGCGGCCCCGCGGCCGCGCGCTCCAGTTCGGCAAAGTGAAACCCGCGCGCCGCCAGCACCGCGTGCATCTCGTCCTGCGGCGACTGCACCTCGGCATCGCGGTTGGGCGCGCCTTCCAGGTATTTCACCAGCGCCTGCGCCCCCTCGGTCAGCCGCGCGCTGTCCTCGTTGATGTTGCGGTGAAACCGCGCCGTCCATTCCGGCTCCAGTTCCTCGGTCTCGACCAGGATCGACGAGGTGGACCGGATCGCGGTCACCGCCGAGATCACCTCGTGCAGCGAATCCGCGAGGAACGGATCGTGCGCCAGCCGGTCGGTCAGCGTCTCGATGGTGCGCTCCATCTCGCCGTTGCGCCGGTAGAGTTCGGTCAGCAGCCCCGCCCAGCCGGGAAAGCGTTCGGCGAATTCCTCGGCGCGGTCGCGTTCGGGCGCGCCCTGCGCCGCCGCCCCCGCCGCCTCGCGCAGCCCCGACACCAGCGTCGCCGCCGCCCCCTCGCTCAGGAGCGAGGGCTCCACATCCAGCGCCCCCG
>CAJXKX010000480.1 GCA_913055965.1 uncultured Roseovarius sp. | reverse complement strand
CGGGTAGAGATTGACCACCAGCAGGTCGATGGGGCCGATGCCATGCGCCTCCATCGCCGCCACGTGATCGGCGTTGTCGCGCAGCGCCAGCAGACCGCCATGCACCATCGGGTGCAGCGTCTTGACGCGCCCGTCCATCATCTCGGGAAAGCCGGTGATCTCGGCCACGTCGCGCACCGCGAGCCCAGCCTCGCGCAGCGTGCGCGCCGTGCCCCCGGTAGAGACGAGTTCGATTCCGCGCCCGGCCAGCGCGTGGCCGAGATCGGCCAGACCGGTCTTGTCGGAAACGGAGAGAAGGGCGCGGGTCACGGGCGCGAGATCGGTCATCGGGTGTTCGGTCCTGTCACAATGGAGGCCGGGCGGGGGCCCGGCGGATCACTCCTCGGTCACCGGGTCGAGCGCCTCCTCCGTGACATCGCGGATGCCGACGGGGGTGTCCTGCGCCTTGGCCAGTGACCAGCGGATACGGGTCGCATATCCCGTCGCGCGACCCGAGAGAACGATCTGCCGTGTCGCACGCGGCTTGAGGCGGGTTTTTTCAAGATAGACGCTCGGGTTCAAGGCCAAAGCGCCCGCCCCGTCGCTGCGGAATACCCAGATTTCGCCGCTGCGCAGCACCAGCGACACCGCCGTGCCCCCCATGTCGAGCGACGCCTCGGCATCCGGGTGCAGGTGAAAGCGGATGTCGTAGGGCACGCCGTGCAACCGCGTGGCGTCGAGCGCCCGGTCGAATCGCGCCTTTTGGGCGTCGTCCAGCGCCAGCAGCATGTCCTCGCCCACCAGCGCGCGGCCATCGCCCGCGAGGTCCAGCCTGCGCACATGCATGAGCCCGTGGCTGCGCACATAGCCGTCATGCCCGCCCTCGAAGCGCAGCCCGTCTGGGGCGCGCGACATCTGCACCGGCACGTCGCGCGGGGCCTCGTCGAGCCGCCCCGGATGGCGCTTGTCGCGGCCCAGCCGGGCGCTCGAGCCGCCCGCCAGCACCAGCGCCGAATGCGACGGTGTGGCGCGCCCCGCGCGCCGCCATTCGGGGCCGAAGCTTGCCCCCGAGCCGCAATTCACGATCAGCGGCCGCCGCCCCGAGGTCAGTTCGAAGGCGAGCGTCGAGGCGTGGGCCTCGTCGGCGGCGGGCCCGGCGGGCGGGGGGGCCGCATCGATGATGACGCTGGTGCGGGCGCGCGCCAGCCGGGCAAAGCCCATCGCCCGCCCTCCACGCGCCTGCGCCTTGACCCCGCTCGCCGCGAGCGCCGCATCGAGCCGACCGTCGAGCCCGCGCCCGCCGCCGTGAAACCGCGCCAGCCCGCCATCGGAATGGCGCAGCGCCCGCAGGCAGGGCGCGATCCGCTCGACCGCGCGCCAATGGGCATCCGCCGCCGTGCGCCCGTTCTCGCTCAGCACCAGCGCCGACCAGGTGAGCAGGGTGAACACCTCGAGCAGCGCCTCGGGGTTGCGTTCGGGGATGCCGCCCGCGTCGTCCACGCAGGTGTCGCATTCGCGCGCCAGCGCCGCGCGCGCCTCTTCCGCGAGCGGGGCCATCCCCTCGAGCGACACGCCCGCATAGACCAGCCCGGTCAGCGCCTCTAGCCGCTTGAGCCCCGGTGCCGCCGCGCGCCAGCGCCAGGAGAGGAACCGCGCCTGCCGCGCCAGCGCGCGCAGGAACGCCTCGGACTGCTCCGCCGTTTGCCCGCGCATCAGGAAGAGCGCGTGGCTGATCCAGCGGATGAGCCGCCGCCCGGCCAGATCGGCTGTCCATCCCGGTCCGTGCCCGCGCCCGTAACGCGCGATCCACTCCATGAGCCACTCCTGCGCCCGCGCCCGCGCCGCGGCATCGCCCGCCGCCGCGAGATCGTCGAGCCAGCCGAAGCCGTGCATCTCGGCGGCAAAGGCCGCGTCGGGGGCGGAGATATCCCAGATCGGGGTGTCCGGGGCCTCGACCAGGTGTCCGGCAAAGACGAAATTGCCCGCGCAAAGCTGCCGCCCGCGCGCCAGATAGCCGATGCTGCGGGGCTCGGGCTGCGAGACGATGGCGCTCGCATCCCCTCCGCGCCCGGCCCGCCACGCGGCCAGCCGATCGCTCAGGCGCGCCCAGCGCGCGGACAGGGATTTTGATTGCGACATGTGCCTCTGCACGCTTCTTGCGGCGCTCGTGGCGGCACTATACGTGCGCTGCGGGCGCAAGTCACCGACGGAATGCGGGGGCTTGTCCCGTCAACCCGCCCGCCGCAGGCAGGCGATGTAGAAGCCGTCGATTCCGCCGCGCTCCGGCCAGTGATCGGGGCGCAGGCGCAGCCCGCCCTCGTCGGTGATCCAGTCCGGATCGATCCCCGGCAGGCCGAGCGCCGCGCGGTCCGCGACCAGCCCGGGATGCCGGGCAAGCGCCTCCTCGATCTGGCATTCCCCCT
>CAJXKX010000479.1 GCA_913055965.1 uncultured Roseovarius sp. | reverse complement strand
CGTCGACAGCGCCTTGCAGGCGTTGAACCCGGCGATCCCGATCTCGCAGATCGCCGCCTCGGCGCCGCCCGCCACCATCACGTCGGCATCGCCGAACATGATCAGCCGCGCCGCATCGCCGATGGCGTGCGCGCCGGTGGCGCAGGCGGTCACCACCGCGTGGTTCGGGCCCTTGAAGCCGTAGCGGATGCTGACCTGCCCCGAGATCAGGTTGATCAGCGCGCCGGGAATGAAGAACGGCGAAACCCGCCGCACGCCCTTGTCGCGGATGATGTTGGTGGTCTCCTCGATCGAGCGCAGCCCGCCGATGCCGGAGCCCATCATCACGCCGGTGCGCTCGAGGCTTGTCGCATCGTCGGGCGTCCAGCCCGCATCCTCCACCGCCTGCTGAGCGGCGGCCATGCCGTAGAGGATGAAGTGATCGACCTTGCGCCGCTCCTTGGGCTCCATGTAGCGGTCGGCATCGAAGGTGCCGTCGCTGCCGTCGCCCAGCGGCACCTCGCAGGCATATTTGGTCAGCACGTTCACCGGGTCGAAGCGGGTGATCGTGCCCGCGCCCGACTGCCCGTCCAGAAGACGCCGCCAGCTTTCCTCGACCCCATCGGCGAGCGGGGTCACCAGCCCCAGCCCCGTGACAACGACACGCCGCATGATGCTGCCCTTTCACTGCATTGTTTCCCGCCGCTCTTACCCCGGCTTGGGGCGGCGGGGCAAGAGCGCCGGGCACCGGGCCCGCGCGCACGGCGCGGGCCCGCCGGGGCTCAGAGGAATTCGGCCGTCGGCTCGGGCGAGGGACGCGCCAGCGCCACCGCCTCGGCCAGATCGACATCGCGCGCCATCAGCGCGCGGCCGATCAGCGTGCCGGAAATGTTGGGGATGTACTTGAGCCGCGCCACGTCATCCACGCTGCGCACCGTGCCCCGCGCCATGACCGGGTGCCGGGTCCGCGCGGCAAGGCCCGAGATCCCCCCGAGGCTGCCGTCGCTGTCCTCGATATCGGCATCGATATCGGTGATCAGGATACCGGCCAGCGGCGCACTCTCGAAGGCGGCGATGAAATCCTCGGCGGCGATGGCGCTCGGGCTCTGCCAGCCATGGGTCATCAGCCGCCCCTGGAACACATCGACCGCCACCACGATCTGGTCGGGGTGATACTTGGCCAGTTCGCGCACGCCGTCCGGGTCCTGCACCGCCATGGTGCCGACCACGATCCGCCCCGCGCCGCGATCGATCCAGCGGGTCACCCCCTCGCGCGAGCGAAAGCCGCCGCCAAGCTGCACGGGGATGCCCACGGCGCGGATGATCTCTTCGATCAGGGCGTCGTTGGCATCGCCGCCCTTCAACCCGTCCATGTCCGTGAGGTGCATCCACTCGGCCCCGGCGCGGGCGAATCCGCGCGCCGTCTCGACCGGGTCGACATGCCACAGGACCGGCTCGTCGAGCCGCCCGCGGGTGAGGCTCACGCATTTGCCGTCCATGAGTTCCAGAGTGGGATAGATGATCATTTCCGCAGTCCCCAACGCAGCGTCCGGCAGACGCACCGGTACAGGCGGGGTGATGCCCGCTCCGCGGGCGTGGCGCTGGTCTCATACCGGCATGATAGCGGCGATTCCCGGCGCAGCGGGCCCTCGCGGCTTCATCGTTCCGGAAATACTCCGGGGGAGTCGCCCGGCACGGGCGACGGGGGCAGCGCCCCCTGAAACGCTTGGGGCCCCACCGTTCCGGCAGGGCCCCTCGCATGCCGCAGGCGGCAGGAAATCAGGATGCGTCGGTGATGAACTTCACCGCGTCGCCGACGGTCTGGATGGTGTCCGCCGCATCGTCGGGGATCTCGATGCCGAATTCCTCCTCGAACGCCATCACCAGTTCGACCGTGTCGAGACTGTCTGCGCCCAGGTCGTCGATGAAGGACGCCTTGTCCACGACCTTGTCTTCCTCGACGCCCAGATGTTCCACCACGATCTTCTTCACGCGGTCAGCGATATCGCTCATGTCTCGTTCCTCATTCTGTGTCGGGCGTCTCCGCCCCTTGGTCTGCCCCAGCCCCCACGGGGTTGGCTGTCGATGATGCCCGTCGCGGGCGGCGCTGCCTGCCTGTGCGCTCCGTCCGGATCACGGTCAGGCTCCGGGGAGAACCGCGCCTCCCCCGGAAAAGCTGCGTGGCCTATAGCACAGGTGAGGGCAATGGCAAATCATTTCACCGTGCCCCCGAAAGGCGGGAACCCGCCCGGTTCAGACCATGGCGAGCCCGCCATTGACGTGCAGCACCGCGCCCGTCACGTAGCCCGCATCGGGGCTCGCGAGGTAGAGCGCGGCGGCGGCGATATCCTCGGGGGTGCCCATGCGCCCGGCGGGAATCCGGCCCAGCAGCGCAGCCTTCTGCTCGTCGCCCAGCTTGTCGGTCA
>CAJXKX010000478.1 GCA_913055965.1 uncultured Roseovarius sp. | reverse complement strand
CAGCGCGCGCAGCTCCGTCGAAGCGGCGGGCAGCACCAGAACCCCGCTGGCGACCAGGTCGTCATTCTCACGGCCGAACATGTAGCCGTCGACCGGCTCGAACGGGCGCAGGCAATAGGCATCCGTGTCCGACCAGATGATACCGTCGTTCTGCATGAGAAGGTGATAGCGGAACTTGTCGGAAAACAGCGCCGGGCTGCCGGTGCGCTCGTGCCGGATCATGGTGTCGGGATGCGGCAGGATATCGCTGGCCGATGCCGCCTCTACCCCGGCGGGCAGGTCCGCAACGCCGCCGTAGGAAAACATCACCACCGGATGACCCGCATCCACGAAGGACTGCACGCAGAGCCGCTCGATGAAGCCGAGCGGCGGGCCGTCCCAGAACATGGCGATGGTGGCTAGGCTCATGTGTTCTCCCCGGCGCGGGCCGCGCGCTCAATAATCCCGTTGTGTGATGGTGGCCGTGGTCCTGATCGCATTGGCGCGCAGCCAGTCGCGGAACTCGTCCCAGCCGGGCCGCGCGCGCAACTCGGCGATCTTCGCGCGGTGCCAGTCGCAGGCCTCGGCATGCAGCGTCCCCAGCACCGGATCGGCGCGCAGCGCGTCGAGGACGGGCCGCATCCGCGCGGCATGGGGGGCAAAGCTTCGATCCTCGGTGCGGTTCACGTTCATGTCCGACCAGTAATGCTCGGTCTGCTCTCGGGCGATGTGGTTGGTCCGCCCGCGATCGCGCTTCACCAGGAAACTGTCGATCGAGCGCACCGAATAGTGATGCAGCCGCGCGTAGCGATGGCTGAATCCGGGCCAGGCGCGCCATCCGACCTGCTCCATCGGGCGCAGGTTGCCGCCGCAATCCGACCAGCGCACATCGCCCTCGCGCCCCTCCGGCACACCCTTGGGGCGGTGCGGATTATACTTGCGAAACAGGCCGTTGTTGCGAAACAGCGTCTTGAACCCGGTGGCGCGCCCGTTGGCGGGATCGTCCTCGATATCGGCAAGCAGGAACTGTTCGGTCACCGGGCGGTCCTCATAGCCCTCCACCCCGCCGCAGCCAAACAGCTTCCACGCGAACGACACCGCGTCGCAATCGCCCATCGCCGCGATCATCTCGGGCAGGGTCGCGAGCCCCTCGCGCAGGTTGATGAACTCGTCCACGTCGAGGCACATCAGCCATTCGGCCCCGCGCACCCACGGATGCGCGGTGGCGCGGCGCAGCGCCTTGTGCTGCGGCGGCGACCCGTCCGAGACATCGTTGGCCCGGTGACTGGCATAGCCCAGTTCGGTCAGCCTGTCGGCGATGAGATCGGTGCCGTCCTCGCAATCGTTGGTAAAGATGACAAAGCCTGTCACCCCGATGCTCAGGTTATGCGCCACCCATTCGAGGATGAACGGCCCCTCGTTCTTCATCGTCGTCATGATCACGTGGCTGCCGCCCAGCGCGGGGACGGGCAGCGCGGCGGCGAACTCCTGTGCGCGGCTCATTCGGCGGCCTCCCGTCTCAGCCTGCGAAAGGCGGGGCTGACGATCCGCGCCAGCTTGTCGTGCCCGCGCTCCTGCAGGTTGGTCTGCAACGCTTTGCGATACCACGGCAGCGCCCGCCGCTCGCGGTAGAGCCGATAGAACACCTCCGCGCTCAGCGTGCCGTCGAGCGCGTGCTGCATCACCGGCTTCAAGAGGTTCGCACGGCGCAGGAACACCGGCGAGAAATGCCCCGAACACCAGGTCTTGAGCAGGGTGACGTTGTCGCCCTCCAGCCGCTCGACATGGCGGCGGTCGGGGGCAAAGAACGGATCGTAAAGGACAAAGGCGCGCGCCACCTCGTCGATCTCGAAGGCGGCATCGGAATGCGGCAGCGACCAGTCGCGCGCGCGGCCCATGCCGAACCGCTCCTCCCAGGGCACCAGCGTCTCGTCGAGCGTCGTTTGCGGGTTGAACGCGATGACCGTGGCCCCCGGCGCGAGCGAGGCAAAGGCCAGCGCGGCGAAGCCGCCCATCGAGGTGCCGGTGAGCCAGACCTGCCCGAACTCCGCAAACAGCCCGTCGCGGCTCAGCCCGTCGAGATGGTCGATCAGTTGCGCGCAGCGATACCAGTCCTTGCGGCGCGCCATCACCGACAGGTGCGACGCGCCGTTCTCGCGCACGAACTTGTAGGCCCATGGCTCGCGCGCGGGCGACAGGTCATTGACGTTCGACAGGTTGTCGAAGGTCACGACCAGCCGCGCGGGATCGCGGCGGATGCACATCACGGCGTGGTTCTCCAGCCGCGTGTAAAAGCCCTGCCGCGCGCCGCCGGTATGGATTTCGGCGAACCATGCGGGCAGCGCCGGGGCGGGCGGGGCCGCCTCCGGCTCTTGTGTCTCCTGTGTCGCGGATGTCTCGACCGCCTCGGCCGCTCCGGGGGGCTCGTCC
>CAJXKX010000477.1 GCA_913055965.1 uncultured Roseovarius sp. | reverse complement strand
CGCGCCGCCATCTCGCGCGTGTCCATCGGCTCGGTGGCGGCAAAGAGCATCGCCTCGATCATCCGCTCCTGCTCGGCCATCGGGGGGGCGTCGAACAGGCTTTCATTATGGTTTTCATGGTCTTGCGGCATGATCCTAATCCTTTCGGCGCAGCTCGACCGGGGCAAAGGTCTCGCTCTGCCGCACCTCCGCACGCCCCTCCTTCACAAGCTCCAGCGCCGCCGCGAAAGTCGAGGCCGTGGCCGAGCGCAGCCCCAAGGCGTCGGAACTGCACTACGTGATGGAGAGCGCGCCGGGCGAGGCGGCGATCTACATCGCACCCGGGAACACCGTGCTGCACGAGGCGCATTACGTGCCGACATGGGTCAAGCTGTCGCCCTTCGTCGCGATGCTGATCGGTCTGGTCACGGCGCTGTGGTTCTATATCTGGGACCCTGCGATGCCCAAGCGCGTGGCCGAGACCAACCGCCCGCTCTACCTCTTCCTGCTCAACAAGTGGTATTTCGACGAGATCTACGACTTCGTCTTCGTGCGGCCTGCCCGCGCACTCGGGCAATTGTTGTGGAAGCGCGGCGACGGTGACGTGATCGACGGGTCGATCAACGGCGTGGCGATGGGGCTCATCCCGCGTCTCACCCGCCTCGCGGGGCGGGCGCAATCCGGCTACATCTTCACCTATGCCTTCGCCATGGTGCTCGGCATCGCCGCGCTCGTGACCTGGATGACGATCTTCGGGGGGGCCAACTGATGGACAACCTGCTTTCCATAGTGACCTTCATCCCCGCGGTGGCGGCGGCGATCCTCGCCGTGTTCCTGCGCGGCGAGGACGAGGCGGCACAGAAGAACGCCAAATGGGTGGCGATGATCGCGACCACGCTCACCTTCGTCGTGTCGCTGTTCATCCTCTTCGATTTCGATCCCTCCGATACCGGCTTTCAGTTCGTGGAAGAGCGCGAGTGGCTGCTGGGCCTGAAATACAAGATGGGCGTGGACGGGATCAGCGTGCTGTTCGTGATGCTCACCACCTTCATGATGCCGCTCACGATCGCCGCGTCGTGGAACGTCAAGACGCGGGTCAAGGAATACATGATCGCGTTCCTGATCCTGGAAACGCTCATGCTGGGCGTGTTCATGGCGCTCGATCTGGTGCTCTTTTACCTGTTCTTCGAGGCGGGGCTTATCCCGATGTTCCTGATCATCGGCATCTGGGGCGGCAAGGAACGCATCTATGCGTCGTTCAAGTTCTTCCTCTACACCTTCCTCGGGTCGGTGCTGATGCTGGTGGCGATGGTGGCGATGTTCGCCGATGCGGGCACCACCGACATCCCGACGCTGATGCGCCACGAATTCGCCTCGGAAAGCTTCTCGCTGCTGGGCATCCACATCCTGGGCGGCATGCAGACGCTGATGTTCATCGCGTTCTTCGCCTCCTTCGCGGTGAAGATGCCGATGTGGCCGGTGCATACCTGGCTGCCAGATGCGCACGTTCAGGCCCCCACGGCGGGCTCGGTGGTGCTGGCGGCGATCCTCTTGAAGATGGGGGGCTACGGCTTCCTGCGGTTCAGCCTGCCGATGTTCCCGGTGGGGGCCGAGGTGCTGACGCCGCTGATCCTGTGGCTGTCGGCCATCGCCATCGTCTATACCTCGCTGGTGGCGCTGGCGCAGGAGGACATGAAAAAGCTCATCGCGTACAGTTCCGTGGCCCACATGGGCTATGTCACCATGGGCATTTTCGCGATGAACCAGCAGGGGCTCGACGGGGCGATCTTCCAGATGATCAGCCACGGCTTCATCTCGGGCGCGCTCTTTCTCTGCGTCGGCGTGATCTACGACCGGATGCACACCCGCGAGATCGACGCCTATGGCGGCCTCGTGAACCGGATGCCCGCCTATGCGCTTATCTTCATGTTCTTCACCATGGCCAATGTGGGCCTGCCGGGCACGAGCGGATTCATCGGCGAGTTCCTGACGCTGGTGGGGATTTTCCAGGTCAATACCTGGGTGGCGGCGGTGGCGACCACGGGCGTGATCCTGTCGGCGGCCTATGCGCTCTGGCTCTATCGGCGGGTGGTGTTCGGCGACCTGATCAAGGAAAGCCTGCGCACCATCACCGACATGGGCACCCGCGAGCGCGCGATCTTCGCGCCGCTGGTGGCGATGACGCTTCTGCTGGGCGTCTATCCCCGGCTTGTCACCGATATCACCGGCCCCTCCGTCGAGGCGCTGATTTCCAATGTCGAACTGGCCCAGTCGGTCGCGCGCGCCGCGACCGCCGTGGCGCAGGTCGCACACTGAGACCGGGAGGCCCAGACAATGCAGGCTGATCTCAACGTAATTCTGCCGGAAATCGTGCTTGCCCTCTACGCGATGGCGGCGCTGCTGGGCGCGGTCTATACCGGGCGCGACCGGCTGGCGGTCCC
>CAJXKX010000476.1 GCA_913055965.1 uncultured Roseovarius sp. | reverse complement strand
AGGTCGCGGTTGGTGGCGCTGACCAGCCGGAAATCGACCGGGATGGGTGCGCCGCCACCGACCCGCTGGATCTGCCGCGTCTCGAGCGCACGCAGCAGCTTGACCTGCACATCCGCGGGCATGTCGCCGATCTCGTCGAGAAACAGCGTGCCGCCCTGCGCCTGCTCGATCAGGCCGATGCGGCGCGCCTGCGCGCCGGTGAAGGCACCCTTTTCATGACCGAAGAGTTCCGATTCCAGCAAGTCGGCCGGGATCGCCCCGCAATTGACCGGGATCATCGGCCCGTCGCGCCCGGATATCAGGTGCAGGGCCTGCGCCACCACCTCCTTGCCCGCGCCGGTGGGTCCGGTCACCAGCACCGGACAGTCGCTCGCCGCGATCGCCATCACCGCCCGCTTGAGGCTGTGCATCACCGGCGTATCGCCGACCAGCAGGGCGTCGAGCCGCACATCCACGGGGTATTGATCGGCGAGGCAGGGGGCTGTCCAGTAACTCGTCATGGCATATCGCTCTTTGGTGCAAATCCTTTTCAGGTCGATCTTAACGGCAAACGACGCGGCGTCTTAGCGGGCAAAGGTTTGCCTCGAACTATCTTTTGATCGCCGAGGGCACGGACGCTGCGCGCGATGCGGGCGGCCCGAGGCGGGGCAGCGCGCCCTCGGGCAGCGCGGGATGACGCCAGTAGCGGCCCTCGCCCGCGACGCGGATGAGCGGTGCACCGGGGCGGAACCGGTTGTCGCCAGACGCGGGCATGTCGGGCGCGGCAGGCGCCTCGGAAAGCGCGGCCATCTGGGGCGGTCGAGCCGCACCGGGCGGTGCGAGACGGGACAGCGCACGGCGCACGCGGCCCAGATAGGCCGCACCCCGAACCGGGTCGCGCGAATGGTAATAGCGGGTGGCGGTATCCCAATCGCCGGTCTCGTCGCGCAGTTCGCGCAGGTAGCGTGCCGCGTAATCGACATTGCGCGCGGGATCGATCATCTGCTCCAGCGTCTCGAGGCGCGCCCCGTGCCAGCGATAGTTCAACTGCATGCAGCCCACGTCAAAGCCGCGCTCTCCATCCGCCACAACCGTCCGGAGATGCGTCAGGGCGTCGGCCTTGCTGTCGTAATAATGGCCCCGCCCCCGGATGTTCGACGTCCAGGGCCAGGCGCGCGGCCCCTGCCCGCCTTGGGCGCGGCCCGATTCGGTGCGCGCGATGGCGGTCAGCAGGCCCTCGGGCAGGCCATGCCGCTCGGACGCGCGCGCAGCAAGGCTCTCGCAACCCGGCGAGGCCGCCGGTGCGGCGGGGGCGAGGCATGTCAGGACGAGGGCAAGGTATACCGGCTTCATGGCCGGTCGAGTGCAAGAGCCGCGCCAAGTCGCGAGGTCCGGAGCGGGTGCGCAAACGCCAGGCGATGAGCCGCGCGAAGTGGGCGGCAAATGGCGATGACAGGCCGCAGGCCAAACCTGTCAGCCCGTTCGCTAGCGCAGGAAATCGAACAGGCTCTGCTGCGTGATCCTTGCATAGGTCTGCTGCGTCGCCTCGCGGGTCAGCAGCGCCTGCTGCAGCCGGGTCAGCGCATCGGCAAGGTCGAGATCCTCGAGCCCCGACACGGCCTTTTCCATCGACAGCTTGCGGTTGTCGATCACCTCTGCCTGCCGCGCCGCATTGGCCGAGAGCGCCCCCAGCCGGGTGCGCTGGTCGATCAGGTGATCGGTGGCGGCCTGCAGCCGGTCGATGGCCGCCGCCCGGGTCTGGCCCGGCGCGACCACGGGCTGCACCGCCCCTGCCGCGTCGCGCGCCTGCAAGAGCGGGCCGTCCGGGGCGGGCGTGGCTGCGGCATCCGACAGCGTGATCGCACCATCGGCCACCAGCCGCAGCGCCCCAGTATCGGGGTCGCGCGCGGCGGTGATCCCGGTCGCGGCGCTGGCTGCATTGATCGCGTCAACCGCCCCCGAGAGCGCGCCCTCGGCCGCGACGAACGCCACCTCGGCGCGGCCCGCGGGCCCGTCGAGCGTCAGGTGCCATCGCACCGGATCGCGGGTCGCCGCCAGCGTGAGGTCGAGCGTGCCCTCGCCGCGCGCGCTTGCGCGCGGGGTGGTCCCCACGCCGCCCAGCGTGCCGAGAAAATCGTCGATGGTGCCGAAGATATCGCCCGCCGCAGGGCCGCGAAACACCGCCGCGCCGCTGATCCCGGTGGCGATGCGGATCGATTCCGAAACCTGCAGACGGGGCTGCCCGCCATCGCCGCGATAGACCACGCCCTGCGCCGTCTCCTCGAACGGATCGGCCTGCGTGCGAAACCCGCCAAAGAGCGCGCGCCCGGTCTCGTCGCGCGCATTGGCCAGCCCCAGAAGCCCCTCGCGCAGGGCGCGCACCTCGGTGGCGATGCTGTCGCGCTCGGTCTCGGTAGCGGTGTCCGAGGCGGCACGCAACG
>CAJXKX010000475.1 GCA_913055965.1 uncultured Roseovarius sp. | reverse complement strand
CCGTCCTCGCCCACCGGGCCGTGCAGCGAGGCATCCGCCTGCCCGAATTGCCGCCGCATCTCGCCCAGCGCCTCGCGATCCACCCCCAGCGCCGCCGCCAGCCGCGCGTCGCGCGCCACCGGGTCCTCGCCGGGCTGCGGCGGCAGGGCATTCTCGATCTGCCCCAGCCGGTAGAAGGCCTGCCGCGCCTTGGCCGAGCGGCCCCGCCGCACCAGCGACCAGTTGAGCAGCCGGTAATCCTGCAACTCGGCGCGCACCCACCACGCGGCATAGGTCGAGAAACGGATGCCGCGCTCGGGGTCGAACCCGTCGGCGGCCCGCATCAGCCCGATATAGCCCTGCTGCATCAGGTCCGGATCGTCCTGCGCCCGCCCCTTGGTGAACCGCGCCACCATCGCCTGCACCAGCGGGGTAAAGGCGGTGATCAGCCGGTTGCGCGCCGCCACGTCGCCGCGCAGCCGCCAGGCGCGGGCCAGCCGCGCCTCCTCTGCGGCGCTCAGCAGGGCCGGGCCCGCGGCGCGGGCGGATCGCGTGCTCCGGTGGGGGAAATGCGGCTTGTTCATGGTCTCGGGCCCGGTGCTGGCAGAAGCGGAAGCAAAGTGATTTCGAATCGAAACTATCTTGCCGCGCGGCTCTGGTCAAACCGGTTTCGACTCGCTATCACTCTGGCATGACCAGACCGGATCAACCTCAGGCCGCGCCCGCGACGCTGGCCGAACTTCTCGTGCATGTGGGCCGCTCGGCGCGCGGTGAAGAGGGCGGCCCCGCCCGGCTGACCGCGGCGCAATGGACGGCGCTGCGCTTCTTCGCGCGCGCCAACCGCGCCTCGCGCACGCCTTCGGCCTTCGCCAGCTTTCAGGCGACGACGCGCGGCACCGCCTCGCAGACCATCAAGACGCTCGAGGCGCGCGGCCTGCTCGTGCGCCGCCGCTCAGAGAGCGACGGGCGCAGCGTGCGATTCGAGGTGACGGAGGCGGGGCAGCAGATCCTCGGTGCCGACCCGCTGCGGCACCTGATGGCGGCGATCGAAGACCTGCCCGAGGCCGACCGCGCGGCGCTTGCCCGCATCCTGCCCGATCTGTCGGCGCATCTCGCGGGGGCGCGCGGGGCCGCCTGCGTGGGCACCTGCGGGCATTGCGATCATTTCGACGCGCGCGGCGACGGCGGCTATTGCGCCTGCGTCGCAGGCAGCCTCGCGCCGTTCGAGATCGGCCAGCTCTGCACCCGGTTCAGCCCGCGCGCGGCGGCGGAGCAGGGCGGGGGGCCGTCTGCCCCCCGGGCACCCTGACGGGTGCCTCCCCCCGAGGATATTTCCCGCCAGAAGAAGGTCAGGCGAGCGTGCCCTCTGCCGTGAGCCGGGTCTTGCCGCCCAGCCAGGGTACCAGCGCCTCCGGCAGCACCACCGAGCCGTCGGCCTGCTGCCCGTTCTCCAGCACCGCGATCAGGCAGCGCCCGACCGCAAGGCCCGAGCCGTTGAGCGTGTGCACGTATTCCGGCTTGCCGCCGCCCTCGGGCCTGAAGCGCGCGTTCATCCGCCGCGCCTGGAAATCGCCGCAGACCGAGACCGAGGAAATCTCGCGATAGCTGTCCTGCCCGGGCAGCCACACCTCGATATCATGGGTGCGCCGCGCGCCGAAGCCCATGTCGCCGGTGCACAGGACCACCGTGCGATAGGCCAGCCCCAGCCGGTCGAGGATGCCCTCGGCGCAGGCGGTCATCCGGTCGAGTTCGGCGCGGCTTTCGTCCGGGTGGGTGATCGAGACCATCTCGACCTTCTCGAACTGGTGCTGGCGCAGCATGCCCGCCGTGTCGCGCCCCGCGCTGCCCGCCTCGGAGCGGAAACACTGGGTATGGGCGACAAAGCGGCGGGGCAGGGTGGCCGCCTCGACAGTGTCGCCATGCACGATATTGGTGAGCGTCACTTCGGCGGTGGGCACCAGCCACCAGCCATTGGTGGTCTGGTAGCTGTCCTCGCCGAATTTCGGCAACTGCCCGGTGCCGCGCATCATCTCGTCGCGCACCAGCACCGGCGTCCATGTTTCCTCGAGCCCGTTCTCGGCGACATGCGTGTCGAGCATGAACTGCGCCAGCGCCCGGTGGATGCGCGCGACCGCGCCGCGCAGCACCACGAAGCGGCTGCCCGAGAGCTTTGCCGCGGTCTCGAAATCCATGCCGGGCAGGACGCCCGCGATCTCGTAATGCTCCTTGGGGGCGAAGTCGAATTCGGGCGGGGTGCCGCGGCGGTGCAATTCGACATTGTCCGCCTCGTCCGCGCCCTCGGGCACGTCGTCGAGCGGCAGGTTGGGCAGGCCCATGAGCGCCTCGGTCAGTTGCTGATCGAGCGCGCGCGCCGCCGCCTGCATGTCGGCCACCTCGGCCTTCTTCTCCGCCACCAGCGCGCGCAGCCGCTCGAACTCCGCC
>CAJXKX010000474.1 GCA_913055965.1 uncultured Roseovarius sp. | reverse complement strand
GCCTGGCAGATGGGCGGCGCGGGGGCCGTGGGCGGGCAGGTGCTGATCGGGCTGCCGGTGCTGAACCGGCTGCGGCGGCGCTTTGCCGGGCAGGTGGCGGTCTGGCCGTTCGAGGCGCTGGACGCGCCGGTGGCGCTGGTCGAGGTCTGGCCGGGGCTGATCAACAGGGTCGTCAAGCGCGCCGAGGCGGCGGGCGGCATCCGCGACGCGCATCAGGTGCGGCTGATGGCGCGGGGCCTCGCGCGCTTGCCTCATGACCGGCTCGCCGCCATGCTGGCAGTGGAGGCCCCGGAGGCCCCCGAGGAGGGCTGGATTTTCGGCCTTGGCCACGAGGAGGAGTTGATGCGCGCCTGCGACGACACGCTCAAGCCGCCCCCCCTGCGCGACGATTGTTTCGCGCTGCCCGCGGGCGTGGACTGGACGCCGGTGGACGATGCGCTCGCGCTCCTGCGCGAGCGGCTGCGCGCGGTGGTGGGGCAGGAGGTGCTGCCGCTGCGCGACGCGGCGGGCCGTGTGCTGGCGGCGGATGTGACGGCGCGGCGGGCGAACCCGCCCGAGGCCAATACGGCGGTGGATGGCTATGGCTTTACCCATGCCGCGCTGGGCGAGGGCGATCAGGTCTTGCCATTGGTCGAGGGGCGCGCGGCGGCGGGGGTGCCCTATGCCGGCGCGGTGCCACCGGGCCACGCGGTGCGGGTGCTGACCGGGGCGGCCCTGCCCGATGGCGTGGATACCGTGATCCTGCAGGAAGATGTGACAGTCGGCGAGGGGCGTATCGCGTTTCGCGCAGGCGTGAGGCCCGGTGCCAACACCCGACGTGCGGGCGAGGATGTGGACGCGGGCGCGACGGTGCTGGAGGCGGGCCGAGTGCTGACGCCTGCCGATCTGGCACTGTGTGCGGCGGTGGGGCTGGACGATCTGCCGGTGTTCGCGCGGTTGCGCGTCGCGGTGATCTCGACCGGCGACGAACTGGTCGAGCCGGGCGAGGCGGCGTGCGCAGGGCAGATTTACGACGCGAACCGCCCGATGCTGGCGGCCCTCGTGCGGCAGATGGGATACGAGGTGGTGGACCTTGGCCGGGTGGCGGACGACCGCGCCGCGCTGCGGACGGCGATGGACCGGGGCGCGCGGCAGGCGGATGTGATCCTGACCTCCGGCGGCGCGTCCTCGGGCGACGAGGATCACGTCTCGGCGCTCTTGAACGAGGCGGGGGCGATGGCGGAATGGCGCGTGGCATTGAAGCCCGGGCGGCCGCTGGCGCTGGGGCTGTGGGGCGGCGTGCCGGTGTTCGGTCTGCCGGGCAACCCGGTGGCGGCGCTCGTCTGCACTCTGATCTTCGCGCGGCCCGCGATGGCGGTGCTGTCGGGGGCGGGCTGGCACGCACCGCAGGGCTTTGACGTGCCCGCCGGGTTCGAGAAGCGCAAGAAGCCGGGGCGGCGCGAATACCTGCGCGCGCGCCTCCGCGAGGGCCGCGCCGAGGTTTTCAAATCCGAAGGGTCGGGGCGGATCAGCGGGCTCAGCTGGGCCGAGGGGCTGGTCGAACTGCCCGATCACGGGCTGGACATCCGGCCCGGCGACCCGGTGCGCTACATCCCCTTTGGCAGTTTCACGGGGCCATGACGCGGCTGCTTGTCCTCGGGGCCACGGGCACCATCGGGCGCGCGGTGGTGGCGGCGGCGCTGGAGGCGGGGCACGGGGTGGATTGCGTGCTGCGCCCCCATCACGCGGGCGGCGGGCACGGCTTGCCGGATGGGGCGCGCCTGCATTTTGGCACGGTCGCGAAGGCACTCGAGGCGGGCGGCGCGGGTGCGGTGATCTCCTGCATGGCGTCGCGCACGGGCGCGCCCGCCGATGCCTGGGCGGTGGATCATGATGCCACGGTGGCGGCGATCGAGGCGGCGCGGGCTGCGGGGATCTCGCATTTCGTTCTGCTCTCGGCCATTTGCGTGCAGCGCCCGAAACTGGAGTTTCAGCGCGCCAAGCTTGCCGCGGAGGCGGCGCTCGCGGCCTCGGGGCTGCGCCATTCCATCGTCCGGCCCACCGCCTATTTCAAGTCGCTCTCGGGGCAGTTGGACCGGCTGCGCGCGGGCAAGCCGTTCCTCGTCTTCGGCGACGGGCGGGTGACGGCGTGCAAGCCCGTCAGCGACGGCGATCTCGCGCGTTACATGCTGGGCTGTCTCGACGATCCGGCGCGCCGGAACCGGGTACTGCCCATCGGCGGCCCCGGCCCCGCGATCACGCCGCTGGAACAGGGCGCGATGCTGGCCCGCGCGCTGGGGATCGCGCCGACATATCGCCATGTGCCGCTGAGGCTGATGGACGGGATCGTGGCGGGGCTGTCGCTGGCGGGGCGCATCAGCCCGCGCGTGGCCGCCAAGGCGGAACTGGCACGGATCGGGCGCTATTACGCCACCGAATCGAT
>CAJXKX010000473.1 GCA_913055965.1 uncultured Roseovarius sp. | reverse complement strand
TTCCGCCGCAAAGCCGATATCGGTCATCGGCCCACCTATTGCGGCCCTTCGCCGCGATAGTTCTCCGCATGGATCAGCCGGTAGTGCTTCACCGGCACGCCGAAACGCTCGGCCGTGAATTGGCCGATCACCTCGGTCCTCTCGAACACCTTGTCGATCAGCTCCGTTTCCGGGAAGTCGTCATAGGCGAGCACGATGGCGTCCGCGCCCTTGTGCGCCGACGGGTCGAACCAGAAATCCCACATGTCGCGGCGCGGCCCGAGATGCACGATGTCGGTGCGCCCGGAATAAAGCGACAGCAGCGACGCCGACAGGTAGTCGGTCGTGACGATCATGGCGGGATCGTATTCCGCCTCCGCTTTCTGCACCTCGGCCAGCATCGAAGGCGCGGCGAACATCAGGTTCTCGTCGTGACGGCCCGGCGGCTGCGTCAGCGTCAGCAACGGCACCAGCGTCGAGGTGAACAGCAGCGAACCGCCATAAAGCACGCCCCACAGCACATGCAGCCGGAATTCCATCGCGCTGCGGATCAGGAACGGCGCGACAGCCAGCGGCAGCAGGTAGGAGGTAACGTTCCAGTAATGCGCGGCCGGGGTGACGAGACACATCGCGTACCACGTCGCCGTGCCGATCACGAACACCGATGCGGCCGGTCCGCGCAAGAGGGCCGGGACCGCCGGCGCGCCGCGGACCAGGAAGCGCAGGAAGGCGACCATCAGCACCGGCGAGACAAGCACGAAGCTCTGCACCGTGAAATTGTAGATGTGGTCGAAGGGCGATGTCGCCAGGTGGCCGATGCGGTCATGCGTGTAGAACTGGAAGGACGGCCAGCCATGCGACCAGTTCCAGTAGAGGACGGGCGACAGCATCGCCGCCGTCACCAGCGCCGCGAACAACGCCGCCGTGAGCAGCACCCAGCGCCAGCCCGGCCAGCGCGCCCCGCCGAGCCCCGCATCGCGGTAGAGCGCCGCCGCGCGCACCTCGCGCACCCGCGCCAGCGGCCAGAGCGTGAAGATCAGCACGCTCAGCACCGAATAAAGCGCCGCCTCGGCCATCGGCGCGGGGTAGGGGCGAAACACTGCCGGCACCGGCAGCCGCTCGGCGATCACCGGCCCGAGCGCCACCGGTAGCCCCACGCCCAGCAGCAGCCCGCCCGCGATCCCGAGCATGGCCAGCGCCGCCACCTGCAGGAAATATGTAAGGAAAACAGTGTTCTGATCGGCCCCGAGGGTGCGCAGGGTGGCGATCACCTGCACCTTGCCAGCGAGGTAGGCCCGCAGCGCCGCCGAAATGCCCACGCCGCCCACCGCGAGGCCCGACAGCCCCACCAGCACCAGGAAGGCCCCCAGCCGGGTGACGAATTCGGCCACCCTCGGGCTGGCGTTGCGGGCGTCGTTCCAGCGCGCGCCGCTCTGCGCGAGTTCGGCCTCGGCGCGGGCGGCGAGGGCGTCGAGATCGGCACCGGGGGGAAGGTCGAGCCGGTAGCGCGAGGTAAAGAGCGAGCCGGGCGCAAGGAGCCCGGAGCCCTCGAGCGCGGGACGCGCCACGATGGTGCGCGGCCCAAGGCCGAAGCCCGCGCGCGAGGGGTCGGGTTCGCGCACGATCTCGGCCATCAGGGTAAGCCGTTGATCTCCGAGGCGAAATTCATCCCCGACCGCGATCCCCAGCCGGGTGGCCAGCACCGGCTCCATCACCGCGCCGGGCAGGCCGTTTGCCCCCGCGAGCGCTTGCGCCAGAGGCATCTCGGGGTCGAGACGCACCTCGCCCACCAGCGGATAGGCCCCGTCCACCGCCTTGACCTGCGTGAGTTCGCGCGCCTCGCCCGCCACCGCCATCGACCGGAAATCCGCGATTTCCGACACCCGGCTCGCGGCCTCGTCCATCCACGACCTCTCGGCTGGCGAGGCGAAACGATAGGTCAGTTCGATCTCGGCGTCGCCGCCCAGAAGCTCGGCCCCTTGCGTCGACAGACCGGCCTGAACGCTCTCGCGCAGGGTGCCGACGGCGGCGATCGCCGCCACGCCCAGGATCACGCAGCCGAGAAACACGCGGAAACCGCGCAGCCCGCCGCGCAACTCCCGCCCTGCCAGCCGTGCCGCGACCCGCAGGCTCATGCCGCCGCCGCCGGGGCGATGCGCCCGTCGCCCAGCGTGATCACCCGGTCGCAGCGCGCCGCCAGCGCCGGATCGTGCGTGACCAGCACCAGCGTCGCGCCGTCGCGGTCGCGCAGTCCGAACAGCAGGTCTATGATCGCCGCGCCGGTGGTGCTGTCGAGATTGCCCGTGGGCTCGTCGGCGAGGATGAGCGCGGGGCGCGGGGCGGCGGCGCGGGCCAGCGCCACGCGCTGCTGCTCGCCGCCCGAAAGCTGCGTGGGATAATGGCCCGCGCGCGCCGCGAGCCCGACGGCGGCCAGTTCCTCCATCGCGCGG
>CAJXKX010000472.1 GCA_913055965.1 uncultured Roseovarius sp. | reverse complement strand
TGGTGCCGCTGAGCGGCACCACCAGGGGCTTTGGCCCCGTCCCGCCGTTGCAACGACGGGACGCGGCGCGCGCGCGGCGGTCCCGGACCCGGGCCTCAGACCCAGGGGCGCGCCTGCGCCGCCTGTGCCTCGAACGCATCGATCGCCGCCGCCTTTTCCAGCGTCAGGCCGATATCGTCGAGCCCCTCGAGCAGGCAATGCTTCTTGAACGCGTCCACCTCGAAGGAAAACACCTCGCCCTCCGAGGTCGAGACGGTCTGCGCCTCGAGATCCACCTCGATACGGGCATTGGCGCCCTTTTCGGCCTCTTTCATCAGCACATCGACCTGCTCTTGCGGCAGCGAGACGGGCAGGATGCCGTTCTTGAAGCAGTTGTTGTAGAAGATGTCGGCAAAGGACGGCGCGATGATGCAGCGGATGCCGAAATCCTTGATCGCCCAAGGCGCGTGCTCGCGCGAGGAGCCACAGCCGAAATTGTCGCCTGCCACCAGGATCTGCGCCTCGCGATACTGCGGCTTGTTGAGCACGAAATCGGGGATTTCATTCCCCGCATCGTCATAGCGCATCTCGTCAAAGAGGTTCACCCCCAGCCCCGAGCGCTTGATCGTCTTGAGGAACTGCTTGGGGATGATCATGTCGGTATCGACATTGATCAGCGGCAGGGGCGCGGCGATGCCGCTGAGTTTCTCGAATTTTTCCATGTCTGGTCCTCTTCTGGATCGCGGGGATCAGCCCCACGAGGATGAATCCCTTGGCAGGGCGTTGTTCGGATCGTAGACGGCCACGTCGCCGGGGCCGAGCAATTCGGGATAGCAGGCGAGGTTGACCCCGCCCGCGCGCCGGGTCGAAGGAAAGCGGATTGCGCTGCGCCGCGCCGTGATCGCGGCATCGCCGCACAGCCACGAGGGCGGTGCCTTGCCCTGCACCCGCGCGATCAGCTTCCACGGGCAGGCCCAGCCGCTCCAGGGCTCGGGCAGGTCTGCCGCGCCGGTGAGATCGACGGCGCGGAACGGCCCCACCACATAGGCGGCGAGCGTGACCGGGGTGATCACCGGCATGTCCTGCCGGTATTCCTCTATCGCCGTCAACGGGTCCTCCGACAAATAGAGCGCCTCGATCCCGGGGCGGTTGAAGCGCCCGCCGCGCTGTGCCGCGCCCGCCCCGCTGAGCGGCGCATGGGCCCATCGCGGGGTAAGCACCCGGAACAGCACCGCGCCCGCGCCGATGTCGCACAGCCTATCCAAGGGCCCCGGCTTCGACATCGTCGAGATAGGCGCTCACCGCGGCCAGATGCCCGCCCTCCACCAGTTCCTGCGGGGTCGATCCGCCGTAATCGGCCAGCGACTGGTTGCGGAACCAGTAGAGCGCCCGGTCATGACTGCCCAGCATGGTTTCGGCACGGTCCATGATGCGGGCAAGGTCGCGCAGCTTGCTCTGCAACGCCTCCGAGCGCGGGTTGCGCAGGGTGTTTCGATGCAGGTCCATCATTCGCGACAGCCCGCTCAGGCTGGTTTCCAGCTGCTCCGACATCAGGCGCGGCGAAATATAGGTCGCATCGGGCTCGCGGATGCGCTCGTGGAAGGATGAGATCATGCCTGCCTCCTTGTCGGGCGGAACCGGGTGCACATGAATATGCACACGAAACCGCCCATTTTCAAGTCACATCATCTCCCGCACGTCGGTCAGCCGACCGGTCACTGCCGCCGCCGCCGCCATGGCGGGGCTCATCAGGTGGGTGCGGCCGCCTCGGCCCTGACGGCCCTCGAAATTGCGGTTCGAGGTGGCCGCGCAGCGCTCGCCCGGTGACAACTGATCGGGGTTCATGGCAAGGCACATGGAACAGCCCGCGAGCCGCCATTCAAAGCCCGCCTCCCTGAAGATGTCGGCCAGCCCCTCTTCCTCGGCCTGCGCCCGCACGAGGCCCGAGCCCGGCACGATCATCGCGCGTTTCACGGCGATCTTCTTGCCCTTGAGGATTTCGGCGGCGGCGCGCAGATCCTCTATCCGGCCATTGGTGCAGGAGCCGATGAAGACCGTGTCGATCTCGATTTCGCTCAGCTTCTGCCCCGGCTTCAGCCCCATGTAATCGAGCGCGCGCTTCGCCGCGTCCACCTTGCCGCCCGCGAAACTCGCCGGGTCGGGCACCACGTCGGTGATCGGCAGCACGTCCTCGGGGCTGGTGCCCCATGTCACCACCGGCGCGATATCCTCGCCCCTCAGCGTCACCACCTTGTCCCAATGCGCGCCCTCGTCGGAAAAGAGCGTCTTCCACCACTCCATCGCCATTTCCCATTGCGCGCCCTTGGGCGTGTGGGGGCGGCCCTTGATATACTCAAACGTCACCTCGTCGGGTGCGATCAGCCCTGCCCGCGCGCCGCCCTCGATGGAAAGATTGCACAGCGTCATGCGCCCTTCCATCGACAGGCTCTCGATCGCCGGCCCGGCGA
>CAJXKX010000471.1 GCA_913055965.1 uncultured Roseovarius sp. | reverse complement strand
TGATGCTCAAGGGCGTCAACGACAGCGACGCGGACGCGCGGCGGCTGGTGCGGCTCATCGCGGGCATCCCCGCCAAGATCAACCTCATCCCGTTCAACGAATGGCCCGGCGCGCCCTATGAGCGCAGCGACTGGGAGCGGATCGAGGCGTTCGCGCATATCCTCTACAAGGCGGGCTACGCGAGCCCGATCCGCACACCCCGGGGCGAGGATATCATGGCCGCCTGCGGGCAGCTCAAATCCGCGACCGAACGCGCGCGCAAGCCGCGCCGGGAGATCGAGGCCGAGGCGGGGGCCACGCGCCCGTGAGCGGATGGGCACCGCTGCCCGAACCCCTGAACGCCGAGGGCAGGCCGCGTCGCGTGGGGGTCGAGATCGAGCTGGGCGGGCTGGACGAGGCGCGCGTGGCACAGATCGTGACCGACCGGCTGGGCGGGCGCGCCGAGCAGGAGGACAGCCATATCTGGGCCGTCAGGGAGAGCAGCATCGGCGATATCGCCGTCTATCTCGACATCTTCCTGCGCAAGGCGCAGAAAAGCCGGCTGCGCGACCTGGCGCTCGACCTCGGCCGCGAGGTGGTGCCGGTCGAGATCGTGACCGAACCGCTCGACATGGAGGGGCTCGCGCGGCTCGACGATCTGCGCGGCGCGCTGCGCCGCGCGGGGGCGCTGGGCAGCGGTGCGGGGCTCGTCTTCGGCTTTGGCGTGCATTTCAACATCGAGGTGGCAAGCGGGCGGGATGCCGACACGGTGCGCCCGCTGCTGGCCTATGCGCTGATCGAGGACTGGCTGCGCGCGGCCTACCCGATCGACGAGTCGCGCCGCCTGCTGCCCTTCACCGATCCCTACCCCACCGATTTCGTCCGCGCCCTGATCGAGGCCGGGCCGGAGGCGGTGCGCGATCATGTCACCGGGCTCTATCTCGAGCTCACGCCAAGCCGCAATCGCGGGCTCGACATGCTGCCGCTGATGGCGCATTTCGACGAGGCCCGCGTCGCCGCCGCGATCTCCGACAAGACATCGGCGCGGCCGACCTTTCACTTTCGCCTGCCCGACTGCCGGATCGACGAGGCGGACTGGACGCTCGCCGGGGAATGGTGGCGCTGGGTGACGGTGGAACGGGTGGCGCGCGACGATGCGCTCTTGCGGCGGCTGGGGGATGCCTGGCTCGACGATCACGGGCTGTTGACGCTGTCGCGCCAACGCTGGGCGGTACGCGCAGGGCGCATCCTGCAGACGGCGGGGATCGCCGGGGCATGACCGACCGCACCGCGCGCCCCGTGATCGGGGTCACCGTCTCGCGCCGCTCGGGCTGGCGCATCTACCCTCTCATCGCGCTCAACCTGTGGCTGGCGGGGGGCCGCGCGATCCGCTGGCAGGCGGGACGCGGAACCGACATGGACGCGGTCAGCGGTGTCATCATCGGCGGCGGCGACGACATCTCGCCCGATCTCTATGGCGGTCGGATCGTCACCTCGGCGCGGCTCGATCCCGACCGCGACGCGCTGGAGCGCGGCGTGGTGCTCGATGCCTTCGCGCGGGGGATGCCGGTGCTGGGGATCTGCCGGGGGAGCCAGATGCTCAACATCGCGCTGGGCGGAACGCTGCACCAGGATGCCTATGCCACCTACGCGGCGAGCGACCACAGGCGCACGATCCTGCCGCGCAAGGAGGTGCAGATCGTGCCCGGCACACGGCTGGCGCGGCTGGCGGGGGACGCGCCGATGATGGTCAACGCGCTGCACAGCCAGTCCGTGGACGTGCTGGGCGAGGGGCTGCGCGTGGCGGCGCGGGATCGCGGCGGCATGGTGCAGGCGGTCGAGCGGGTCGAGGAGCCGTTCGCGCTGGGGGTGCAGTGGCACCCCGAACACCTGTTCTACGCGCGGCGTCAGATGGGGATTTTCCGCGCGCTGGTGGCGGCGGCGCGGGCGCGGGCGCAACAGACCGCGCAGCTTGCAGGCGTGGACGCGGAGGCGGGGTGAGGCGGGGGCCGTTGGGCCTTTTGCTGTCGTTACGGACCTGGCACCAATGCGCGGCTCCTCGAATGTCGCCTTCAATGGCGGCAACAGGCCAACAACCCGCTGCATCGACCGGCCCCGACAATTCCGCGCCCCTGCCACATTCGCGCACGATTGTCGCCACGACCGGGCGCTATCGCTGAATCATCGAGCAACCGTATCGGGAACGGAAACGATGAGACTTGAGAGCACCGACGACATCCGCGACTTTGTCCTCTCCGAACGGGCCAAGGCCGTATCGGAGCGGGAATGGCGCCACCGGCTGCGCGGCTATGGTTATGCCGTCCGCGACGATGCCGAGGGGGCCTATGTGACCTCGATCCTGCGCGGCGGCGCGCTCTGCCGGCTGAACTGAGTCCGGGGGCAGCGCCCCCGGACCCGGACCTCCGCGCAAGGCGGCGGGTCAGCCCGCGTGGCCCTCGGCCGCGATGGCATCGGC
>CAJXKX010000470.1 GCA_913055965.1 uncultured Roseovarius sp. | reverse complement strand
CGCCGTAAGCAATCGCGAGACCGAGTGGATCGCACCTTTCCCCGAGGCGGCCGGCGCGCTGGCGGATCGTCTCCATGCCCATGAAAAGCTTGCCGATTTCGTGGCCGCGCTGGAGCGGCCGCGGGTCATCCTGTTCATGATTCCCTCGGGCGCGCCGGTTGACGCGATGCTGCGCGATCTCGACCCGCTGCTGTCGCCCGGCGATATCGTGATCGATGGTGGCAATGCCGATTTCCACGACACCAGAAGGCGGGTCGGCGAATTGTCGGTATCGCGTCGGTATTTCGTCGGTCTCGGTGTGTCGGGCGGCGAAGCCGGGGCGCGGCACGGACCGTCGCTGATGGCGGGCGGCGCGCCCGAGGCCTGGGAGCGGATCGCCCCCATCCTCACCGCCATCGCCGCGCGCCACGAGGGCGAGCCCTGCGTCGCCCATCTGGGGCCGGACGGTGCGGGGCATTTCGTCAAGACCGTGCATAACGGCATCGAATATGCCGACATGCAGATCATCGCGGAGATCTACGGGCTGATGCGCAATGGCGCGGCGCTGTCGCCTTCGGAGATCGGGGCGCTGTTCGGGGAATGGAACGCGGGGTCGCTGCACTCGTTCCTGGTCGAGGTGACGGCCGAGGTGCTGGCGGCGACCGATCCGCAGACCGGGCACCCGGTGGTGGACGTGATCAAGGACGCCGCCGGGCAGAAGGGCACCGGGCGCTGGACGGTGATCGAGGCGCTGCGGCTGGGCCAGTCGGCCAGCGCCATAGAGGCGGCGGTCGGTGCGCGCAGCTGGTCCTCGGAAAAGGAGATGCGCCAGGCCGCCGAGGCGGTGCTGGGGGGGGCCGTCGGCGCGATCGGCGCCACGCCCGAGGTGCTGGCCGAGGCGTTTCTCGCCGCGCGGCTGCTGGCCTATGCGCAGGGGTTCCGGGTGATCGCGGCGGCGTCGGAGGAGTATGGCTGGTCACTGGACCCGGCGGTGATCGCGCGGATCTGGCGGGCGGGCTGCATCATCCGCGCCGACCTGCTCGACGATATCGCCGATGCCTTCGCGCACGGCGCGCCGCAGGGCGAACTGCTGCTTGCGCCGGGCTTTGCCGAAAGGCTGGTGCGGCATCTGCCGGCGCTGCGGCAGGTGGTGGCCGAGGCGGTGCATGCGGGCCATCCGGTGCCCGCGCTCGCGGCGGCGCTGTCGTGGTACGACACGATGCGGCGCGGCCATGGCACCGCCGGGCTGATCCAGGCGCAGCGCGACCGGTTCGGGCATCACGGATTCGAGCGGCTGGGGCAGGCGGGGCGGCATCACGGGCCGTGGTGGGGCTGAGCCGGGGGCGCGCCGGGCTGGCGCGGGCACGGGCAGGGCTGCCTGCCCACTGTGCAGCGCAAAAAAAGGCCGAGCACTAAGCTCGGCCAAAGTCCAACAGGGAGGTATGAGGGTGACAGGCTGTCGCCCGGCACCGTCATGAGTGGCAAATAAAGACGCGACCCCGACCGATCAAGGCCAATAACGCCGCAGGTGCATCATGGCCGGTATGATTTCAGCGCATGGCTGAGTCCTGATGTGCCCATTTTCCGGGCTTTTGCATGGGCTTGCGGCAGGTAGGCGTTGGCGGGGCCTCGATTTCCCGTGCGGAATGGTGTCTTCGGGCGCGGCGTGTCAGTCGCGCAGGCTGCGCCGGTAGGCGACGATTTCCTGCTGCACGAAATCGCGGAAGGCCGAGACGCGCTTGGATTGGCGCAACTCTTCGGGATAGGCGAGAAACACCGGCACCGCCGTGGAGGCGAAATCCGGCAGCACGCGGACAAGCTGCGGGAAATCGTGCATCAGGTAATCGGGCAGCACGCCGATTCCCAGATCGTGCAGCACCCCCTGGAGCACGCCGAAATAGTTGTTGACCGTCAGCAGCGACGAGATGTCGTTGGTCATGAGTTCGCTGACCAGCGTCGCGGCGGCACCGACCTGTGCAGAGCGCGGATTCTGGCAGATCAGCCGGTGCCCTGCCAGCGCCTCCTGGTTCTCGGGCATGCCGGTCTTTTCGACATAGCTGCGGGTGGCGAAGAGGCACATGTGCACGGTCATCAGCCGCTTGCGGATCAGGTCGGCCTGGCTGGGCTCCTTCATGCGGATGGCGACGTCGGCCTCGCGCATCGGCAGGTCGAGCACCCGCTCCTCGAGGATCAGGTCGATCTTCAGGTTCGGATAACGCTCGTAGAGCCGGCCCAGCCGCGGCGCCAGCCACAGCGTGCCGAAGCCGGTGGTGGTGGTCACGCGCAACTCGCCATAGATGCCGTCGGCGCTGTCGCGGATGCGCGCCTCGGCGGCGTCGAGGCGCTTGCGGATCGCCTTGGTGGCGTCGAACAGCAACTCCCCCTGTTCGGTCAGGATCAGCCCGCGGGCGTGGCGGTGGAACAGCACCACGTCGAGGCTTTCCTCGAGCGCGCGGATCTGGCGGCTGACGGCGGACTGGCTCAGAT
>CAJXKX010000469.1 GCA_913055965.1 uncultured Roseovarius sp. | reverse complement strand
GGATTGGTACAACGCCGGCTACCTGCTGCTCTGGGGCTCGAACGTGCCGCAGACCCGGACGCCGGACGCGCATTTCTATACCGAGGCGCGCTATCGCGGCACCAAGTCGGCCGTCATCTGCCCCGACTATTCCGAGGCTGCCAAGTTCGGCGATGTCTGGCTGAACGTGAAGCAGGGCACCGACGCGGCGCTGGGCATGGCCTTCGGCCACGTCATCCTGCGCGAGTTCCACCTCGACCGGCAGGCCGAGTATTTCGAGGAATACTGCCGGAAATATTCCGATTTCCCGATGCTGGTGAAGCTCGAGGATAAGGGTGGCAAGCTGGTGCCCGGCCGTTTTCTGCGGGCCGACGACCTGTCGGACAAGCTGGGCGAGAAGAACAACCCGGAATGGAAGACCGTCGCCTGGGACGAAGTCTCTAAGGGTCTGGTCGCGCCGAACGGCTCGATCGGCTACCGCTGGGGCGAGCAGGGCGAGTGGAACCTCGAGGAGCGCGCCGGCGATGCCGAGCGCGACGAACCGCGGCTCGCCCGCGCGGCGCACCAGCAGCAGCAGCGATTTGCGGCCCGCTTCGCGCGCCGCGTCGATGCGCGTCTCGAGATCGGCGATGCCCGTCACCTTCTGCTGGCCCGCCTCGGTGATCACGTCGCCCGCGCGCAGGCCCTTCTCATAGGCTTCCGACAGCTCGTCCACCTCGGTGACGACAAGCCCCGTCGCGCCGGCGTCCAGCTCGAGCTGCGCGCGCAGCTCGTCGTCGAGCGGCTTGAGCGTGAGACCCATCATGGACTTCTCCTGCGGCGTCTCGGGCTCGCCGGGCTGCGCCACCTCGATGGTGCCCTCGGCCTCCTCGCGGCGGCCCAGCGTCACCTTGAGCGTCCTGGTCTTGCCCTCGCGGAACACGACGACGCGCACGGTCTTGCCGACGGCGGTGTTGCCGACCTGACGCACGAGGCCGCGCGTGTCCTCGACATCGCGCCCGTCAAAGCTCAGGATCCCGTCGCCCGCCTGCATGCCCGCCTCGGCGGCGAGAATGCGCACCGCCTCGATGAAATCCACGTTCTCGGTCTCGCGGACAAAGCTGATCGCGTCGCCCTTGGCGTGGCAGCCGAAGCAGTAATAGAACCCCTTGCGGTCATCGACGTGAAACGACGCGCTCTTTTCCTGGTGGAACGGGCACGGGGCCCACATGTCACCCTTGGCCGCGTTGGACTTGCGGGTGTCCCACATGACCTTGCGGCCCACGACCTGCGCGAGCGACAGGCGCGATTGCAGTTCGTCGAGGAATCCCGGGGGCAGGCTCATGCCGCACTATATCAGGCGTGCGCGCCCGTCTGTCCAGAGCGTCGCGGGCCGGGTCATTGCGCCTCGCATTGCGCGACCCATGATCCGGCCACGTCCTTTTGCAGGTCGGCCTCGGGCAATTCATAGACCCAGTCCACCAGCGGCTGCACGGCGGGCGCATAGGCCCTGCCGTCGGACCCGAGCGCGCGCCGGATCTCCGACCGCGCCGCGCCCGCGCGTTTCCCGGCCTTGCGCGCCTCCACCGCGGCGGCGACGATCTCGCCGGTGGGCGCGCAGATCGGGTTCTGCGCCAGGGCGGGCAGCGGCACCAGCGCGCACAGCGCCAGCGCGGCAAGGGGGGGCATTCGCATCGCAACGGTCTCCTTCCTTCGGGCGGTCGTCACGCTAGGCGATTCCCGTGTCGAGTGCCACCAGGCCGCAACGGCCAAAAACCGGCTTGCGGCACTGCGCGGTCCGCGCCGCGACCCTAGCGGTTCGCGCGCGCCGCCAGCGCATCGTCGAGCACCGCGCGCACCGCGTCGGGCGGCACATCCCCGGCAATGAACGCCGCGCCGATACGCCGGGCGAGGATGAATTTCAGCTTGCCGTCCACGACCTTCTTGTCCTGCGCCATCAGCCCCAGAAGCGCCTCGGTATCCGGCAAGTCTCCTGCGATATCAGACAGATCAACCTTCATCTTCATGTCGCGCAGATGGGCACGGACGCGGCTCGGCTCTTCTTGCGGGCACAGGCCCAGCCGCGCCGACAGCTCGAAGGCCAGCGCGCAGCCGATCGCCACCCCCTCGCCATGCAAGAGCCGCGCCCCATCGTAATGTGTCGCCGCTTCCAGCGCATGACAGAATGTATGGCCAAGATTGAGCAGGGCGCGTTCGCCTTGTTCGGTCTCGTCGCGCGTGACGATCCCCGCCTTCATCTCGACCGAGCGTCTGACCAGGTGGATACGGGCCGCCATGTCGCCCTCGGCGGCACGTGAGGAATTTCTCTCAAGCCACTGAAAGAATTCGCTATCTCCCAACAGACCGTATTTCACGACCTCGCCGTAACCGGCGAGGTAGTCGCGCGCGCTCAGGGTGCCCAGCACCCCGGTATCGGCCAGCACGAGGCTCGGCTGATGGAACGCGCCGATCAGATTCTTGCCCTGCGCCGAGTTGATCCCCGTCTTGCCCCCC
>CAJXKX010000468.1 GCA_913055965.1 uncultured Roseovarius sp. | reverse complement strand
GGGCGATGATCCCGCTGGGCTCCTGCACGATGAAGCTCAACTCCGCTGCCGAGATGATGCCGGTGAGCTGGCGCGAGTTCTCGCTGCTTCATCCTTTCGTCCCCGCCGACCAGGCCGAGGGATATCGCGAGATGGTCGAGGACCTGTCGGCCAAGCTGTGCGAGATCACCGGCTATGCCGCGATTTCCATGCAGCCCAATTCCGGCGCGCAGGGCGAATACGCGGGCCTTCTGACCATCGCCGCGTGGCACCGGGCGCAGGGGCAGGGGCATCGCCGCGTCTGCCTCATCCCGACGAGCGCGCATGGCACCAACCCGGCCAGCGCGCAGATGGTGGGCTGGGACGTGGTGGTGGTCAAATCCGCCGCGAACGGCGATATCGACCTCGAGGATTTCCGCGCCAAGGCCGAGAAACACTCGGAGAACCTCGCGGGTTGCATGATCACCTATCCCTCGACGCACGGTGTCTTTGAAGAGACGGTACGCGAGGTCTGCGAGATCACCCACAGCCATGGCGGGCAGGTCTATATCGACGGGGCCAATCTCAACGCGATGGTGGGTCTGTCGCGTCCCGGCGATCTGGGCGGCGACGTGAGCCACCTCAACCTGCACAAGACCTTCTGCATCCCGCATGGCGGCGGCGGGCCCGGCATGGGGCCCATCGGTGTCAAGGCGCATCTCGTGCCGCACCTGCCGGGCCATCCCGCGACGGGCGGCACCGAGGGGCCGGTCAGCGCCGCGCCCTACGGCTCGCCCTCGCTCTTGCCGATTTCCTGGGCCTATTGCCTGATGATGGGCGGCGCGGGGCTGACGCAGGCGACGCGGGTGGCGATTCTCAATGCAAACTACATCGCCAAGCGGCTCGAAGGGGCCTATGACGTGCTCTACAAGGGCCGGAACGGGCGTGTTGCGCATGAATGCATCCTCGATGTGCGCCCCTTCGCCGACAGCGCCGGGGTGAGCGTGGACGACATCGCCAAGCGGCTGATCGATTGCGGTTTCCATGCGCCGACCATGAGCTGGCCGGTGGCCGGCACGCTGATGGTCGAGCCCACCGAGAGCGAGACCAAGGCCGAACTCGACCGGTTCTGCGATGCGATGCTGGCGATCCGCGAGGAAATCCGCGACATCGAGGAGGGGCGGATCGACGCGGAGAACAACCCGCTCAGGAACGCGCCGCACACGATGGAGGATCTCGTCAAGGAGTGGGACCGCCCCTACAGCCGCGAGCAGGGCTGCTTTCCGCCGGGCGCGTTCCGGGTCGACAAGTACTGGCCGCCGGTCAATCGCGTGGACAACGCCTATGGCGACCGGCACCTCGTCTGCACCTGCCCGCCGCTCGAGGCGTATGCCGAGGCCGCCGAATAGGGCGGGTTCTCGCCCGACAAAGAAACGGGACGGCCATGTCGGCCGTCCCTCGCTTGATGGAAATCACCTGATTTTTATTGACCGGTCCCCGCGTGGAGACCGACCGCGTCGGCAGGGGCTGCGCCATCACTCACCATGTTCACCATCCCCTCACGCCACTTCACGGTAGCGCGAGAAGGTGAGTCTGTCATACCCTGTTTGGGTTATTTCGCGCCGCCTGCGCCAGCAGGGGCTCCAGCCGGTCGAGCGCCGCGCGCCAGTGCCGGAAGAACACCAGCTGTCCGCCATCCTCGAACAGCCGGTACTCGATCCACGGGTGATCGCGGCGAAATTCCTCGTAGGTGGCGCGCGGCACCTGCGGGTCCTGCGCGCCGTTCAACAGCACGATGGGCACCGCCCCCCGCAGCGCCAGGAGATCGGCGCTCCAGTCGCCGAGTTGCCCGCCGACCAGCTGCCGCGAAAAGGCCTCGTGCGCCGAATGCGTGGCCGACAGAGCAACTTCCGAGCCGCGCAGGATCGCCTCGAACACGTCGGGATCCTCGAACGTGGCGATATCGGCGGGGCTGTTGCCGTAGACCGCGTGGACGAAGCCGCTCTTGCCGATCCGCCGCGCGAGGATGAACCCCGCCTTGACCATGAAGGGCAGCAGGTGCGGCGTGAACTTTGCCCCCGCCATGATGAAGCGATGCCACTTGTCCATCCGCTCGAACTGCGCCTGCCGGGTCAGCGGCAGCATTCCGGCGCAGGCGACGATCCCGCTGATCCGTTCGGGCGCGCGCCGGGCCAGCCGCACGGCGTAGTAGAGATCGCCGCCGAGGCACAGCACCGGGCAGCGCGCCACGCCCTCGGCGCGCAGGATCATCTCGGTATCCGCCAGCAGCGCCGCGTCGTAATCGGCATCGCGCGCCACCATGTCGGTGGGCGTGTAGCCGGGCCGGATCGGCACGATCACGCGGATGTTGCGCGCGCGCGCCTCGGCCTCGGCGCGGGCGGGCCAGCGCGTCAGCCCGAAATCCAGCGGCAGGTAGAGCAGCGGGCGGCCCGTCTCGGCCCCCAGCACGATCCACGCCACCCGGCGCCCGTCCGGCGCAACGAGGCTGCGGGGGG
>CAJXKX010000467.1 GCA_913055965.1 uncultured Roseovarius sp. | reverse complement strand
CTGCTGGACACGCTGGACGAACAGGCACCAGACCGGCACAGCGGCTACCTGTGCCCCTCGCGCCTGTCATGGCTGGCCGAGGCCCTGACAGGGGCACAGGGGCGCGCCACCGTCGTGTTCACCCACCATCCGGCCTTTCGCACCGGCTTTGGCGGGATGGACCGCATCGGGCTGCGAAACAGCGATGCCCTGATCGACACGCTGCACGCCAACGGGCCGGTTACGCAGATCGTGTCGGGCCATATCCACCGCACGATGCAGGGGGCGGCGGGCGGCATCCCCAACGCCGTTTTCAAAAGCCCCTGCCACCAGATGCCGATGGCGCTCGGCTACCAGGACCCGAGCCTGTCGATCGACGAGCCCGGCGCCTATGGCCTTCTGCTGCTGACCGATGCGGGCGTGATCGTCCATAGCGAGGATTTCAGTCTGCCGCCGCGCGAGGCGCAGATCTACACCTGAGAAAGGGCCCTCTCCGATGTCACTGACCGCCACGCCGCTCTATGCCGGGCTTCTGGGACTGTTGTTCGTGATCCTCAGTATCCGCGTCATCGCCGCACGGTTCACCACGCATGTGCCGCTTGGCGACGGCGGAGAGAAACTGCTGATCAAGCGTATCCGCGTGCATGGCAACTGTTCCGAATACGCGCCGATGGGGCTGATCCTGCTGGCCATGGCAGAGCTGCAGGGCGCGCCGCTCTGGGTGGTGCATCTGTTGGGGCTGATGCTGCTGGCCGGGCGTGTGCTGCATGCGGTCGGGCTTGGGCGCACGCCTCAGATCATCCTGTTTCGCCGGGGCGGGATGGTTCTGACCTTCGCGATGCTGATCCTGGCCGCGCTTGCCAATATCGGCCACGCCCTCGGCTGACACGCGGCGGCCGGTGCCTGTGCGCGCGGTGCTGCGGGCTTCCCCATGGGGAAAAAATCGGCCATGATCCTCGTATGTACGGAGGTCCGGCACGGCCCGCCCGCCTGCCGGACGAGGGAGGACAAAGACATGTGCCGCATATTCGCCGGGCAGGACCCGGACCGCTACACGCTGGAAACCCGCCGCATGCGCCTGAATGGTCAGAGCACGAGCATCCGGCTGGAGAAATCCTTCTGGGGCATTCTGGACGAGATCGCCGAGAGCGAGGGGCTGAGCACGCCCGGCTTCGTCTCGAAGCTGCATGCCGAGGTGCTGGAACTGCATGGCGAGCCGGCCAATTTCACCTCGCTTTTGCGCTGCACCTGCCTCGTGCACCGCGAAAACCCGCTGGAGCCGGAGACCCGGCAGATGGCGGCGGAGTGAGACGCGCCCTGGCGGGCATCGCCCGCCGCGGACCTGACCGATCCCTTTAAGGACGACGGCCGCTCTCCTATGTCCTGCGGATGGAAAGGAGGTGCCCATTGCCCACCGATCACGCGAAACTCCCCCCGCTCGACCCTGACCGCACAGCCACGATAGAGGCGTTCGGCGCGCGCATCGCCCCGCTGGAGCCCATCGGCGCGGAAGTGCTCGGGCTCGATCTTGCCGCCGAGACGCCGCCGCCGCGCGCGGTGCTGGATGCGCTGGAAATGGAGATGGCGCAGCGGGGCTTTCTGGTGTTCCGCAACGCGGCCGAGATCGGGCATGAGGCGTTTCTGCGCGCAAGCTGCTGGTGGGGCGGGCGCGAGTTGCACAGCACGCACGGCGTTCACCCCGCCACGCCGGATGGCAATCCGCATATCTTCCGCCTGTCCAATGACCGCCGCCACGGCATCCCCGATGTCGGCCCGCAATGGCACAACGATGGCAGTTTCATCCCCGCCACCTTCTCGCATTCCGGCTATCACATCATCCGCCCCGCCGAGCGCGGCGGCGGCACGCATTTCGCGCATCAGGGCATCGCCCATGATGAACTGCCCGAGGAGACACGAGAGCGCTGGTCGCGGCTGTCATCGGTCAATTCCGCCTCGGGCGTCGTGCATCCGATGGTGCATACCCATCCGCTGACGGGGCGCCGCTGCATCTGGCTGCATCTCGGCATGACCGGCGCGATCATCGAAAAGCTGCCCGAGAGCGAGGGCTTTCGCCTGCTCGACGCGGACGAGATGACGGAGGTCTGCCACACCTATAACGACATCCTCAATGCCGGGCTGGAGAACGGCTATGCCACGCCGTTCGAGTACCGGCAGAACGATTGCGTGTTCATCGACAACCTCGCCGTCGCGCATCGCGCCGCCCCCGAGGCGCATATGCCGGTGGAGCAGCAGGGCCTGCGCATCATGCATCGCAGCACCACGCGCGGAACCCGCCCGCTCGCCCCCGGCTTCGGCCTGCCGCAACATGTCGGGATCGACGGCGGCAACCCGTTCGGCAGCGGTGTGTGGCAGGGCGGCGGCATCGGGTTTCGCTGGCAGGATGGGATACCGATGCGGAACTGAGGGGCGGGGGGGGATGCCCTGTTCCTGCCATTAGGCGCAACGTTTGAGAAGCCGCGCAGCGCCCGACCGCGGGTG
>CAJXKX010000466.1 GCA_913055965.1 uncultured Roseovarius sp. | reverse complement strand
CCCCCATCCCGCCCCCCCCTCCGGCCCGAGCCGCCGGTCGAGCGCGGCCAGCTGATCGGGGGTCAGCACCTCGTCGAGCGGGCTCAGCCCGTCATGGCGCGCCGCCGCCGCCTCGAATTCGGGCAGGCTGCGCAGCATCTGCCAGCGCCGCTCGTCCAGCCGCGCGCGCGCCGCCTGCGCGCGCCCCCGCGCAGTGGCCACCCCGTCGCCGCGCACCAGCCCCGCGCGCCGCATCAGCCGCAGGGTCAGCGGCTCGTAAATGGGCTGATCCCCCGCCAGCGCCAGCAGCCCCGCCGCTGAAAGCGGCGGTGACGCAAACCCGCCGCCAGAACGCCCCGCGCCGGGGCCATGAGCAGCGACAGCACGAAGAGCGCGAACCCCGCCAGCACGATGAGCGGCCCGGTGGGCAGGTCGGGCGCGGTGGCCGAGACCGCGGCGCCCAGGTATCCCGCCACCCCGCCGAACAGCCCCGCAAGCAGCACCACCCGGTCCGCCCGCTCGGTCCAGAGCCGCGCCGCAACCGGCGGGATGATCAGCAGCGCCACGATCAGCACCGCGCCCACCACCTTGAGCCCGATCACCGTGATGCCCAGCGCCAGCCCCATCATGGCCAGGTCCACCGCCCGCAGCCCGATCCCCTGCCCGGCGGCATAGACCGGATCGAAGGCCACGATGGTCATCGGGCGGCGCAGCACGAAAACCAGCGCCAGCACCAGCGCGCCGCCTCCCGCGATCATCAGCGCCTCGGCGCGCAGCATCCCGGCGGTCGCGCCCAGCAGGAACGTCTCGAGCCCCGCCTGCCTGCCCGCCTGCATCACCTGCACCAGCGTCAGCAGCACCACGCCCAGCCCGTAGAACACCGACAGCACCGCGCCGATGGCCGCATCCTCGCTCAGCCGGGTCTGCGCGGTGAGCCACGAGATCACCCACAGCCCCAGCCCGGCAGAGACCGCAGCCCCCAGCATCAGCCCCGGCAGGAACCGCCCCTCGCCGCCCAGTGCCACCATCACCATGAAACCCAGCACCACCCCCGGCAGCGTGGCGTGGCCGATCGCGTCGCTCACCAGCGCGCGCCGCGCGAGATAGAGAAACACCCCGGTGGCACCGGCGGCAAAGCCCAGCATCGCCGCGCCCAGCGTGACCAGCGTGGCGTTGTATCCCAGCCCGAGGCCCAGCGCCTCCCACAGCATCGGCTCAGCCCGCCGCCGCCGCGCTCGCCGGGCCCAGCCGCCCGCCATAGGCCGCGCGCAGGTTGGCCTCGGTCATCGCCTCGGCCACCGGCCCCTCGGCGATGACGGAGGTATTGAGCAGCAGCACCCGGTCGAAATAACCGGGCGCGGTCGTCAGGTCGTGATGGACCGCGACCACGGTCTTGCCCTCGGCCTTCAGCCCCTTGAGCACGCCCACGATGGCGCGTTCGGTGGCGGCGTCCACCCCGGCAAAGGGCTCGTCCAGCAGGTAGAGATCGGCCTCCTGCGCCAGCGCGCGGGCGAGGAACACGCGCTGTTGCTGCCCGCCCGACAACTGCCCGATCTGCCGCGTGGCGAACCCCTCCATCCCGACGCGTTCGAGGCTCTCCATCGCGCGGGCGCGGTGGCGCGGGCGCACCCGGCCCAGAAGCCCCAGATCGCGGTAGAGCCCCATCATCACCACGTCGATCACGCGGGCGGGGAATTCCCAGTCCACGCTCGCGCGCTGCGGCACGTAGGCGATGCGCGCGCGCATCTCGTCGAGCGGCCGGCCAAAGGCCGTGACGCGCCCCGAAAGCGGGCGCAGGATGCCCAGCGCGGCCTTGAGCAGGGTGGATTTGCCCGCGCCGTTGGGGCCGATGATCGCCGTCATCTGCCCGGCACGAAAACTCGCATCCACCGAGAACACCGCCGGTTTCTCGCCATAGGAAACGGTCAGCCCGCGAATCGCCAGCGGGCTGTCGTCGATGCGGTCGCCCACATCGCGCACGAGGTCCAGCGCCATGGCTCAGCCCCCCGCCGACAAGCGCCCGTCGAGGCCACGGGCGGGCGCCTGCCCGCCCAGCGCGCGGGCGATGGTGGTCACGTTGTGGTCGATCATGCCGGGATAGGTGCCCTCGTAGGTGCCGGGCAGGCCCATCGCATCCGAGAAGAGCTCGCCCCCCACTGTCACCTCGTGGCCGCGCGCCGCCGCGCCCTCGATCAGCGCGCGCACGTTGCGGTCCGACACGGTGCTCTCGACGAACACCGCGCGGATGCCGCGCGCCACGAGCATGTCCACGAGATCGCGGATCCGCTTGAGCCCGGCCTCGGATTCGGTGGAAATCCCCTGGATGCCCTCCACCTCGTAGCCGTAGGCGCGCCCGAAATAGCCGAACGCGTCATGCGCCGTCACCAGCACGCGCGCGTCGGGCGGGACGCTGCCCAAAGCCTCGGCCGCATAGCTCTCCAGCCGGTCGAGCCGGTCGCGCAGGGCGCGTGCATTGGCGGGGAAATCGCCCGCCGCGTCGGG
>CAJXKX010000465.1 GCA_913055965.1 uncultured Roseovarius sp. | reverse complement strand
AGGGCGAGGCGGACGCGGTCGCGCAGAGCGAGGCCGCCCGGCTCGATGCCCTTTACGACACCGAGCGCCTCAAGGCGCTCATCGGCAATGACGGCTGGGCGTGAATGCGCGCAGGGTCGCTATGGGAGGCCGCGATGGCTCTTTTGAATTTCCGCAAGCGTGAGGCCGCGCCCGCGCCGGTGAACCGCCAGGTCGAGGCGTTTCTCGATGGCTACTCGATCGAGGTGATGCCGCGCACCGCCGAAAAGGTCGAGAATTTCCGCGACCTGCTGCCCAAAGGCACCCGCGTTTACATCGCCCATATCGAGGGCACGCCGATCGCGGACATGGTGGCGACCGCCGCGCGGCTGGCGCGCGAGGGCTACCCGGTGATGCCGCATTTTCCGGCGCGCATCATCAGGGATCGCGCGACGCTCGCGGACTGGATCGCGCGCTACCAGGGCGAGGCGGGCGTCGAACAGGCGCTGCTGCTCGCGGGCGGCGTGGAGAAGCCGCATGGCGATTTCCACTCGTCCATGCAGCTTCTGGAAACCGGCGAGTTCGACCGCGCGGGCTTCAAGCGGCTGCACGTGGCGGGCCATCCCGAGGGCAACCGCGACATCGACCCCGATGGCAGCCGCAGGAATGTCGACGAGGCGCTGCGCTGGAAGCAGAAATTCTCCGAGACGACCGACGCGCAGATGGCCATCGCGACGCAGTTCGCGTTCGACGCCAAGCCGATCATCAAATGGGCCGACGACCTGCGCGCAGCGGGCATCACCCTGCCAATCCATATCGGCATCGCCGGGCCCGCCAAGCTGCAGACACTGATCAAGTTCGCCATCGCCTGCGGGGTCGGCCCCTCTTTGAAGGTCCTGCAGAAACGCGCTATGGATGTGTCCAAGCTTCTGCTGCCCTACGAGCCGACAGAGGTTCTCGGCGCGCTCGCGGCCCACAAGGCCGCCGATCCGGCCTGCCTGATCGAGCGCGTGCATTTCTTCCCGCTGGGCGGGATCAAGACCAATGCCCAATGGGCGATCGACAATGGCGGTGCCTCGGGCACCCCCGCCGCGCAACAAGGATAAGACATGACCCGCACCATCGTCGAGAGCAAGACCAAGACCGCCGTGATCGGCTTTGACGAGCCGTTCTGCGTCATTGGCGAACGCATCAACCCCACGGGCCGCAAGAAACTCGCCGCCGAACTCGAAGCGGGCGATTTCTCGACCGTGGAATCCGATGCCCTGGCGCAGGCCGCGGCGGGGGCAACCGTGCTCGATATCAACGCGGGCGTGGTCTACAACTCCAACCCCAACCCGAACGAGACCGAACCGCCGCTGATGACGAAAATGATCGAGCTGGTGCAGGGTCTGGTGGACCTGCCGCTCTGCATCGACTCGTCGGTGCCCGCGGCGCTCGAGGCCGGGCTGCAGGCCGCGCATGGCCGCCCGCTGCTGAACTCGGTGACGGGTGAGGAGGAGCGGCTGGAATACGTGCTGCCGCTGGTCAAGAAATACAACGTCCCGGTTGTGGCGATCTCGAACGACGATACCGGCATTTCCGAGGACCCCGACGTGCGCTTTGCCGTCGCGAAGAAGATCGTCGAGCGTGCCGCCGATTTCGGCATTCCCGCGCATGACATCGTCGTGGACCCGCTGGTGATGCCGGTCGGCGCCATGGCCACGGCGGGGCGTCAGGTGTTCACGCTGGTGCGCCGCCTGCGCGAGGAACTGGGCGTCAACACCACCTGCGGCGCATCGAATATCAGCTTTGGCCTGCCCAACCGGCACGGGATCAACAACGCGTTCCTGCCGATGGCGATCGAGGCAGGGATGACCAGCGCGATCATGAACCCGATCGCGCTGCCGGTGAAGGCGTCGGAGATCGAGGCCAAGCGCGCCGAAGTGGCGGCGGCGGGGATCGCCCTGCCCGAGGACATGGACGACGAGACCTTCTGCCAGCTCTTCGGCCTCGGTTCGACCAAGGCCCGCGCGGGCAAGGAGATGGAGGCGATCATGGCCGCCAACTTCCTGATGAACAACGACCCGCATGGCGGCAACTGGATCCGCTTCAACAAGGCCCCGCCGAAACCCGGCGACGAGGTGCGCTCGGGCGGGCGCGCGGGCAGCCGGAGCCGCCGCCGCCGCGCCTGAGCACCGACCGGCGACACACGCAAGGCCCCGTCATCCGGCGGGGCCTTGACGTTTGCGGGGGGGGGGATCGGGGGGCTCAGGCCAGCCCCAGATCGCGCGCCAGCATCGCTGCATGGGTGCGGTTGCGCGCGCCCAGCTTGCGCGACAGGGTCTTGAGGTGAAGCTTGACCGTCACCTCCTGGATCGCGAGGTCGCGGGCGATCTCCTTGTTGGACTTGCCGTCCGAGACGCCGTGCAGCACGTCGCGTTCGCGCGCGGTCAGCCCCACATCCGCCGCGTCGCCCGCGGCCGAGGCGAGGAAATCGAGCGGCTCGTAGATATCGCCGCGGAGAATGCAGCGCACGGCCCCG
>CAJXKX010000464.1 GCA_913055965.1 uncultured Roseovarius sp. | reverse complement strand
CCGGCTCCTGCCGATGGTTGCGGCGCGCCGGGCCGAGGCGGGCGCAGGCCCCGCGCCGGATCCCGCCGCGGCGGCGGAGACCGCGCGCGCGGCGCTTCTGCCGCTGCTCGAGGGAAGTCCGCACGGTGCCGTCTACCTCGTCGGGCCCGCGCGCGCGCCCATCGGTTACGTGGTGCTGTCCTTCGGCTGGTCGGTGGCGGCAGGGGGCCTGACCGCCCGCATCGAGGAGATGCACATCCGCCGCGCGGTGCGCGGGCGCGGCATCGGCTCGGAGGTGCTGGGCAGCCTGCCGCGCGCGCTCGGGGCCGTCGGGCTCTGCGCGATCGAGGTCGAGACGGGGCGCGAGGACGCGCGCGCCCGCGCGCTCTTCACGAGACAGCGCTTTGCCCCGCGCGAGGACCGGATCACCCTGCGCCGCGCGCTGCGCGGCTGACCGGGCTCAGGGCAGGATGACGCGCACGCCGTCCATCCGGGTGATCTCGTCGAGATCGGCATCGTAGAGGGCGGTCAGTGTGTCGGCCATGTCCGCGGCCCATTCCGGCACGTCGAGTTCTTCCTCGATCGCCGCCTCGTCGGCGAACTTGTCGAGAAAGGCGGTGACGACGCGCGTCTTCTGCGCGTCGGTCAGCCCGGGACGGGCGGCGATATAGGCGCAAAAGCGCTGGTGCCCCGCCGGGGTCATGATCTCGGGCAGCAGCGCGAATTCGCCCTCGAGCGGCACGTCTTCGCCGGTGCCGCTCATCGCGCGCAGCAGCCGCGCCCAGATCAGCGGGGTATCCTCGTTGCACCAGACGGTGACGGGGATGCCGGGCAGGGCGGCGCGGATGCGGGCGATGGTCTCGGACCAGCGCAGATGCGCCGGATCGTCGCCGCGCAGCAAGTCGGTCACGGTGGCGAAGGGGGTCTCGGGCAGCAGCGCGGGCAAGAGCGTCGCCGGGTTGCGCAGCCCGAGGAAAAGCTCCAGCCGGTCGGGGCCGAAGATGCGGTCGAGATGGCCCAGCCGGGTCTCCGCCGCGGGATAGAAGCGCGCGCCGCCCACCGACATCTTGGGCGTGCCGAAAAAGCCGTGATTGGCCAGCACCAGCCGCTGCGTCGCCTCGGGCGTGGCTGTGGCGGCCAGCACGCTGTCGCGCGCATCCTCGGGCAGGGCGGATTTCTGCGCCCCGTGCATCAGGTCGCGCAACAGCCGGTGATAGCTCTCGGGGTCGGGCACATGAACACGGTGCCGCGCAAGCAACCCGGCATTGCCTCGCAGGCAGCCGATCAGCCTGTCCTCGTCGGTCATGTGCGCGCCTGCGTGGATGACGACCTGCATTGCTCGCCTCTTCCCTTGTCCTCTTGCGGGAGTTGCGGCCAGTATAGGCGCTTTTCGGCGGAGGAAAACCGCAATCGCCCGCCCGCCGCGGCTTGTCCGCCGCGCCGATTGCCGCTAAGCACACGCCCATCGCCGCGTTAGCTCAGCTGGTAGAGCAGCGCTCTTGTAAAGCGAAGGTCGGGGGTTCGATCCCCTCACGCGGCACCATGTCAGCCCTCCAAAGCCCTGATTTAATTGAAAAATCTGATTTTAACTTGTTTTGTATCCCCCTAAATATCCCCTCTTTGTGTGGCGGTAAGCCTTTTAAGGGGTGTGTTTTTAGCATGAGCGCGGCGGAGTTCTTTACACGAAAAAAAGCCGGGCGAATCCCGCCCGGCCTCTGTCGATCTGGTGAAGGCGCTACGCGGCCTGACGCAACACCGTGGCAGTCATGGCCTCAGCCCATGCCAGCGACTCGGGATTGAACACCCGCTGGAACGGCTCGACGGTCTCCCAAGCCTGCATGGCCTGCGCCTTGACGATAAGCCCGGTCACGGTCTTTTCCGGATAGAGCATGATCTTCCCCACCTGCTCGTGTAGCGCGTCCCTTGCCTCTGCCCGCACCGCCAGCGCCGCCTCGATGCCAGACGCCTCTGTGATCCGCTCGACCTCTGACCAGTATTCGCGGGCAGGCTCGATCAAAGCGGCGTTTTTATCAGCCCACCTTTTCGCACCTTTTGCGCCCCTTTGGCTCTTGGTCTGCATCTTGCGCTCATACTCACTCTGAGCGGCGCGCGCGCTCTTCTCAAAATGCTCGGGAGTCCCCAAGCTCTGAACGCGCATTTGCCCGCTCTTGCCCCATTCCGTCTCGATCCCGCGCCCGAGAATATCCCGGTGCTGCTTGCAGTATTCACCGTAGCGAACGATCCGCATATCCGGCACGGGCCAATGCGGCCCCCACTCGCGCGCGATCTCGCGAACGCGGTTGTCGGCTTCTTTGTAGGCCGCAAGGGTGCCATCCAGTTCGTCGGCCATCGTCATCAGTTCTTCGGCCTCCTGGTGGGCGCTGTTGCCAGCGGTCCCGGTCGCTGCGGCGGTCGATGCAGCCGCCAGCCCCAAGAGCATATTGCGGCGGTTCGTGTTCATCATGGTCATTGTTTTGGTCTCCCTTTGTGTTAGTGATAGAATTACTAT
>CAJXKX010000463.1 GCA_913055965.1 uncultured Roseovarius sp. | reverse complement strand
AGCTGCGACATCGGGAAGTGATCCGTCGGCTTCGCGGGCCGGAAATCGTCGATCTCCTCGTCATAGACCTCGAACTGCTCGGCATAGGCGCGCATCTGGTCTTCGGGCAGGTGCGGCCCGCCCTCGTCCGAGAGCGTGCGCAGCGGCACATATTGGAGCCCGTGGCAGGCGGCGCAGATCTGGGTATAGACCTTGAGCCCGCGCTGCAGCTGCACCTGATCGAACTTGCCGAACGGCCCCTCGAAGGAGAAGTCGACATCCTCGATATGCCCCGCACCGCCCGCGGCGAAGGCGCCGCCGGCCGAGAGGGACAGGGCCGTGAGGGCCGCAATGCCTGTTTTCCTGAACATTGTCATCCGTCCTTTCTCATTCGGCGGGCGTTTGGGCCTTGCCATAATGCGCATCGAAATCCTCTTCGATGGTGGCAGGCTGCGCCTCGGGTTTCTCGATCACGCCCAGAAGCGGCAGGATCACCAGGAAGTAGGCGAACCAGTAGGCCGACCCGATCAGCGAGATCGTCGAATAGGGCGGCTCGGCGGGCATCGCACCGGCCCACATCAGGACCACGAAGTCGATGACCAGAAGCCAGAACCACCACTTGAACATCGGGCGATAGCGGCCAGACCGCACCGAGGAGGTATCGAGCCAGGGCGCCAGCGCCATCACCGCGATCGCGCCGAACATCGCCAGCACGCCGAAGAACTTGGCGTCGATGATCCCGCCGGTGATCCAGCTTGCGAACATCACCACCCAGACGTCGGAGGTAAAGGCGCGCAGGATCGCGTAGAACGGCAGGAAGTACCATTCCGGCACGATGTGCGCGGGCGTCACCAGAGCGTCGGCCTCGATGTAGTTGTCGGGGTGGCCCAGGTAGTTGGGCATGAAGCCCACGACCGCGAAGAAGACGACCATGATCACGGCGAGCGCGAAGAGGTCCTTGATCACGAAATAGGGCCAGAAGGGGACCGTGTCCTTTTCGGCGTCGGCCTTCGAAGTGCGGCGCACCTCGACCCCGGTGGGGTTGTTGTTGCCGGTGGTGTGGAAGGCCCAGATATGCAGCGCCACCAGTGCCGCGATCACGAAGGGCAGCAGGTAGTGCAGCGAGAAGAAGCGGTTGAGCGTGGCGTTGTCCACCGCCGGTCCGCCCAGCAGCCACGTCTGCAGCGCGTCGCCGATGAAGGGGATGGCACCGAACAGGCCGGTGATCACCGTGGCCCCCCAGAACGACATCTGACCCCAGGGCAGCACGTAGCCCATGAAGGCGGTGCCCATCATCATCAGGTAGATCAGCATGCCGATGATCCACGTCACCTCGCGCGGGGCCTTGTACGAGCCGTAGTAGAGACCGCGGAAGATGTGCAGGTAGACCGCGACGAAGAACAGCGACGCGCCGTTCATGTGCAGGTAGCGGATGAAATGCCCGCCATTGACGTTGCGCATGATGTGCTCGACCGAGGCGAAGGCCAGGTCGACATGCGGCGTGTAGTGCATCACCAGGATGATCCCGGTGACGATCTGCAACACGAGGCAGAAGGTCAGGACGATCCCCCAGATCCACATCCAGTTGAGGTTCTTGGGGGTGGGGATCATGATGGTGTCATAGAGCAGCCCGACGATCGGCAGACGGTTGTGCAGCCATTTCTGACCGGGGGTCGTGGGCTCGTAATGATCGTGTGGAATTCCGGACATGTGCGCGTTTCCTTATCCCAGTTGGATCGTCGTGTCGTCGACGAATTGAGCCACGGGAATCCAGAGGTTCTCGGGCGCGGGGCCTCTGCGGATGCGGCCCGCGGTGTCGTAGTGCGACCCGTGGCACGGGCAGAACCAGCCGCCGAAATCGCCCGCCCCGCCCCCGATGGGCACGCAGCCCAGGTGGGTGCAGACGCCGATCATCACCAGCCATTCGCCCGCCTCGTCCAATGTGCGGTTCTGATCGGTGGCGTCCAGCGACATATTGTTGCGGTTCTGCGCATTCTGGTCGGGCAGTTGCGACAGTTCGACCGCGCGTGCGGCCTCGATCTCGGCCTCGGTGCGGCGGCGGATGAAGACCGGCTTGCCGAGGAACTTGACGCTGATCTGGGTGCCGGGGCTGACGCCCCCCACATCGACGCGGATCGAGGACAGCGCCTGAACGTCCGCCGACGGGTTCATCTGGTCGATCAGCGGCCAGATGGCCGCCCCTGCGGTGACGGCACCCGCCCCTGCTGTGGCGTAGTAGAGGAAATCCCTCCGGGTGCCTTCGTGTTCTTCTGCGTGGGACACGGGGTTACTCCATTTTCAAAGCCGGAACCGGCCTTTTCCACTTGCGGGGCACGGAATCCGCGCCCCCGTATCGCGTCGCTGTTTAGCCGGGCTTGAACTGTCAGTCCAGTACGCAATGACACCGATGTGAGCGGGGCGCGCATGTGTCGCGCTTGAGCATCGCGTCATGCGGGTATACACAGGCCCGGTAAAACCCCTATATCCGAAAGTGTTCCGCGATGAAAAACGTCGTCAAAGCCGC
>CAJXKX010000462.1 GCA_913055965.1 uncultured Roseovarius sp. | reverse complement strand
AGGCGGGCTATGTCTATGGCTATTTCTTTCCCGCGGAGAAGGGCGGCATGACGGACGATTCTCATTGCTGGGTCGTTACCCGCCATGGCGGCACGGTACAGCACTGGGATATCGCCCATCACATGAAGGCCGGGCTGGGCCCGACGCGACCCGCACTGAACCCGCGCCCCGGCTGGCGCGTGGCATTGGGGCATTCGATGGGGCATCGCTATGGGACCGGGCCGGAATCGGCGGCGGTCAAGCTGCTGTCCGAGCCGATGGCGATCGGCGTGGACGGGCAGGTGGGGCCGGTTCCGCTCGTCGCGCGGCTTGCCGCGCCTTGATGCTATTGCGACAGATCACAGACATTTTGTTGACAAATTATGAATGTGAGGGCAGGCTTTCACTGCGCCGGTCCGTCGCGGGCGGCTCCGGCATCAATTGATATAACAGGGAGCACCTCATGAAACACCTTTTCAATTCGGCGCTGGCGGGGGTCTTTGCCCTTGGCCTCGGCGCGGGCGCGGGACAGGCGCAGACCAATTGGGACATGCCCACGCCCTACGGCGATTCCGTCTTTCACACCCAGAACATCATGCAATTCGCCGATGACGTGGCCAGCGCCACCGAGGGCGGGCTGACCATCACCGTGCATTCGGCGGGGTCGCTCTATGCACACCCGGAAATCCGCGATTCGGTGCGCCGCGGCCTTGCTCCCATCGGCGAAATCCTGATGTCGCAGCTGGCCAACGAGGATGCGGTCTTCGGGGTCGATTCGGTGCCCTTCCTCGCCGCGAGCTACGGCGATGCCGCGCGCCTGTGGGAGGCGTCGCGCAACCAGATCGCGGCCAAGCTGGGCGATCAGGGGCTGACGCTGCTCTTTGCCGTGCCGTGGCCGGGCCAGAGCCTCTATGTCACCGAGGAGATCACCTCGACCGAGCAGCTTCAGGGCGTCAATTTCCGCGCCTACAACACCGCCACCGAGCGGCTGGCGCAGCTGATGGGCGCGGTGCCGACGACCGTCGAGGCGGGCGATATCCCGACCGCCTTCTCGACCTCGCGGATCGAGGCGATGATCACCTCGCCCTCGACCGGCGTGTCGTCGCAGGCCTGGGATTTCGTGGGCCATTACATCGACACGCAGGCGTGGCTGCCCAAGAACATGGTGTTCGTCAACACCCGCGCCCTCGAGGCGCTGCCCGAGGATCAGCAGGAGGCGCTGTTCGAGGCGGCGGCCGAGGCAGAACTGCGCGGCTGGGAGATGTCGGTGGCGGAAACCGAGGACAAGATCGCGACGCTCGAAGCCAACGGCATGCAGGTGCACCAGCCCTCCGGGCAGCTTGCGGCGCAACTGCGCGAGATCGGCGAGACCATGACGGCGGAATGGAAGAAGGCCGCCGGTCCCGAGGGCGAGTTGATCCTCGACAACTACGCCGCCAACTGAGGCGGCGCGCGGGCGGGCATGATCCCGCCCGCCCCTTTCCCTCTGGCCACGGACAGGAGCCTTGCCATGCTGCGCAGGACGCTCGACCGTCTTTATTCCGCGGGATTCGTGCTTGCCGCGCTGGCGCTGGTGGCGATCGCCGCGCTGGTGCTGGTGCAGGTGGCGGGCCGCGCCATCGACCGCAGCCTGATCGCGCTGGGACGCGAGCCGGTGGGCATCGCCATCACGTCGCTGTCGGAGATGGGCGGGTTCTTGTTCGTCGGCGCGGCGTTTCTCGCACTGGCGGGCACGCTGCGCGCGGGCGGGCATGTGCGCGTGACGATGCTGACCGACAGCCTGCCCGCGCCGCTGGCGCGCGCGGTGGCCGCTCTCGCGATGCTGGGGGCGCTGGGGCTGTGCGGCTTCGCGCTCTACAGCGCCTTCGTGCAGGCGCGCGACAGCTACACCTTCGAGGCGGTGAGTTTCGGCATGGCGAAATTCCCGCTCTGGATGCCGCAGGCGGTGATGGTGGCGGGGCTCCTGCTGCTGGCGGTGGCGCTGGTGGATGAACTGGTGGCGCTGCTGCGGGGTCAGACCCCCGCGTGGCGCGACGCCGAACTGGCGAAGAAGGGAGGCACGGATGGGCATTGAACCCCTCGCGCTGATCCTCGTCGCGATCCTCTTCGGCTGTCTGGCGCTGGGCCTGTGGGTGGGGTTCGCGCTGATCGCCGTGGGGCTGGCGGCGATGCTGATGGCGTCCTCGGCACCGGTTGAACTGGTGTTCGCCACCAAGGTGTGGGGCGCGCTCAACATCTGGGACCTGACGGCGCTGCCGATGTTCATCTGGATGGGCGAGATCCTGTTCCGCTCGCGGCTGTCGTCGGACATGTTCTCGGGGCTTGCGCCGCTGACCACGCGGCTGCCGGGGCGGCTGTTGCATGCCAATATCTTCGGCTGCGCGCTCTTTGCCGCCGTTTCCGGCTCGTCGGCGGCGACGACGGCCACGGTGGGGCGCATGTCGGTGCCCGAACTGACGCGGCGCGGCTATGACGACCGGATGATCATCGGCACGCTGGCGCTCACCGGCTTCCCTTTGACCGCCGGTTATTACTCGAAGG
>CAJXKX010000461.1 GCA_913055965.1 uncultured Roseovarius sp. | reverse complement strand
GCGGCGATGGCCGCCGCGGCCATCGCCGCGGCGGCGCGGCAGCTTGGGCGGCGCGACCTGTCGGGCCACACGCTGCTGTCCTCCTGCCAGCCCTGCGAGATGTGCCTTGCGGCGATGCGCTGGGCGGGGATTTCCCGGCTGATCTTTGCCGCGCGGCAGGAAAACCTCGGCGAGGGGTTCTTCAAGTTCGGCAGGCTGACCATCGCCGATCTGCGCGCGGCCTCGGGCGGTGCCTTCGACTATCTGGGGGGGCTGCACGAGGCGCGGGTGCTGCACATGTACCGGACGGGCGAGGCATGAGGCGGGCTGTCCTGCTGTTTGGGCTTCTACTGGCTGCGCTGTCCCTCTGGCAGCTTGAGGCGCAGCGCGCGGGGCTGGAGAGATCGACACTCAGCGTCGGCGAAACGCCGGTGACGCGGATCGTGCAGCCGGGCGCGGAGGGTCCGGTCGTGGTGGTCGCGCACGGCTTTGCCGGGTCGCGGCAGATGACGCAGGCTTATGCCCACGATCTGGCGCGGGCGGGCTATCGCGTGTGGTCCTTCGACTTTCTCGGGCACGGGCGGCACCCGGTGCCGATGTCGGGCGATGTGGAGAGCATCGACGGCACGACCCGCCTGTTGATCGCGCAGACGCGCGCCGTGGTGGATGCGGCGCTGGCGACGGAAGGCTGGCAGGGTGAGGCCGCACTGCTCGGGCATTCCATGGCCACCGATATCATCATCCGCACGGCACTCGATGACCCGAGGATCGGCCCCGTGGTGGCGATCTCGGCCTTTTCCAAGGCGGTGACGGCGAACGCACCTGACACCCTTTTGCTCATCACCGGCGCGTGGGAGCCGGGGCTGCGCGGCTTTGCCCGCGAGGCGGTGGCGATGGTGGACGCGGGCAAGGGCGAGGGTGAGACCGCGCGCGGGGACGAGGTGGTGCGCCGCGCGGTCGTGGCGCCCCTGGCGGAGCATGTGGCGGTGCTGCATAGCCGCGCGGGCCGGGCCGAGGCGGTGGCCTGGCTCGATGCCGCCTATGGGCGCGCGAGCGATATCGCGGTGCGCGCAACGGGGCCTTGGTTCCTGGCGCTGATGGCTGCCATCGTGGCGCTCGCCGCACCGCTGGCGCGGCTCCTGCCCGAGCGTGCGCCGCCGGTGCCGGGGGCGCTGTCGCCGGGGCGCTTGGCGCTGGTCGTGGGCCTGCCCACGCTGATTGCGCCGCTTCTGGCGGTGCAGGTGGAGACACGGCTCCTGCCGGTGCTGGTGGCGGATTATCTGGCGCTGCATCTGGCGATTTTTGGTCTCTGCCAACTGGCGCTTCTGTGGTGGCTTGGGCGACGGCCCGACGGCCTGCGCCCCGTCGCGGTGCTGGCGCTGCTGGTCTGGGGGCTGGGTGTGTTCGGCTTCGCGCTCGACCGCTATGGCGCGAATTTCTGGCCGACGCCCGAGCGCCTGACGATCATCGCCGCCCTCGGCCTTGGCGCGCTGCCCTTCATGCTGGGCGATGCGGTGCTGGCGCGCGGGGCCGCGCTCTGGCAACGCATCGCGGCGCGGCTGGGCTTTCTGCTGTCGCTGGTCCTCGCCGTGCTGCTCGATACCGAGCGGCTGTTCTTTCTCGCCATGATCGCGCCGGTGATCCTGCTCTTCTTCATCATCTACGGGCTGATGGGGCGCTGGGTGGCGGCGCGGGCAGGGGCGGCCTCGGCGGGCGTGGCGCTTGGCCTGATCCTCTCCTGGGCGCTTGGCGTGAGTTTTCCGCTTTTTGCACCGGAGGGGCCGGGATGATCCTTGGCATCGGCACCGATCTTGCGAATATCGAGCGGATCGCGCGCACGCTGGAGCGCTTTGGCGACCGGTTCCGCAACCGCGTGTTCACCGATACCGAACAGGCCAAGGCCGAGCGCCGCGCCGACGTGGCGGGCACCTACGCGAAACGCTGGGCGGCGAAGGAGGCGTGCTCCAAGGCGCTGGGCACCGGGCTGCGCATGGGCATCGCGTGGAAGGACATGGCGGTGAGCAACCTGCCCACCGGGCAGCCGGTGATGCAGGTCACCGGCTGGGCGGCCGAGCGGCTGGCGGAGATGACGCCCGCGGGGCATGAGGCGATCATCCATGTCACCCTGACCGACGATCACCCCTGGGCGCAGGCTTTCGTGGTGATCGAGGCACGCCCGCTGACAGCCGGCTGAGCGTCAGCCGGTAAGGTCGTGCCGGGCGATCAGGTGAAAGCGTCCATCCCCGGCCTCGCCCATCAGACACAACGTATCGACGCGGAATGGCTGTGGCAGTAGCGGGGCAAGATGCGCCTCCAGTACCTGTGCGGTCTGGCGAGTCTGCGCCTTGGCCAGTTTCCCGGTCAGGGTGATGTGAAAACGAAACGCTTCCATCACGTAAGGGTATCCCCATTGCAGCAATAGCGCGTCCTGTTCCGGGCTGAGGTTCGCGGCGCGGCGGCGGGTCAGTTCGGCCTCGGTCATTGGGGCGCGAAAGGCATCGAGAACCCGAACGGTTTCAGCGGCCAGAGCGTTGAGCGCGGTTTTGTCCCCTTC
>CAJXKX010000460.1 GCA_913055965.1 uncultured Roseovarius sp. | reverse complement strand
GCCGCCCGCCGCCACCGTGGCGCTCGCCGCGGCGCTGGCAATCGCGGCGGCGGCCCTGCTGGCCGGGGCCACGGGCCTGCTGGCCGCCGCGGCGGCGGCGCTCGTGGCGTCGGGCGTGGCGCGGCTCGCCCGCGCACGGATCGGCGGCCAGACCGGCGACATTCTCGGGATGGCGCAGCAACTGGCCGAGATCGCGGCGCTGCTGTGCCTCATCGGCTGAGCGCCCGCGACGCCGCCCCGGCGCGTCCGCCGTCAGGACGCCGCGCGCGTCACCGCGCCCGAAACCCCGTCCCACGCGCCCGGCTCCAGCGCCAGCCCCAGCACCCGCGCCGGGTTGGTGGGCGGCGGCATGTCCACGCCCTCCAGCCGGGCAAAGCCGAAGCGCCGGTAATAGGGCGCGTCGCCCACCAGCATCACCCGGCTCCAGCCAAGCGCCCGCGCCCGCGCGAGGCTCTCGCGGATCAGCCAGCCGCCCAGGCCCTCGCCCTGATGGGTGGGATGCACGGCGACCGGACCAAGAAGCAGCGCCGCATCCGTCCCCACCCGCACCGGCCAGTAGCGGATCGCCCCCGCAACGACACCGTCCTCGCGCGCCACGAGGCACAAGCCTGCCACCGGGGCCACCCCGTCGCGCAGCCGGTACGAGGACAGCGCCTCGCGCCCCGGCGCAAAGCACAGGTCATAGAGCGCCTCGACCTCCCACAGGTCCTCCGGCCCCTCGGGCCCAAGCTCGATCATGGCGCCGCGCCCCTCGCGAGAATTGACTGGAAGGCCGCGTAGCACGGCGCTACGGCTGGCACAAACCGGATCGCACGCGAAGGAGACGCCGATGTTCTATCGTCCCGAGGAGGGCCACGGCCTGCCCCACAACCCGTTCAACGCCATCGTCACCCCCCGCCCCATCGGCTGGATTTCCACCCGCGATGCCCAGGGCCGCGACAACCTCGCGCCTTACTCCTTCTTCAACGCGGTGGCCTACGTGCCGCCGCAGGTGATGTTCGCCTCGACCTCGGCCAAACCCGACCGCGACGGCACCAAGGACAGCGTCGCCAATATCCGCGACACCGGCGTGTTCTGCGTGAACGTGGTGAGCGAGGCGCTGACCGATGCCATGAACCGCACCTCGGGGCCATGGGGCCGCGAGGTGGACGAATTCGCCGATGCCGCCCTCGACAAGGCCGCGTGCGAGACCATCGACTGCGCCCGCGTCGCCGCCAGCCCCGCCGCGCTGGAATGCCGCCTCACGCAGATCGTCCAGCTGCCGGGCGAGGCGAATTTCGTGGTGTTCGGCGAGGTGACGGGCGTGCACATGGATGACGCCTGCCTCCACGATGGACGCTTCGACATCACCCGGTTCCAGCCGCTCGCGCGGCTGGGCTACATGGATTACACGGTGGTGCGCGACACGTTCAGCCTGCAGCGCCCGGAATAGCCGGGCCAGATGCCGCGCGGCGGGCAGGGCACCGCCGCGCGCCGGAGGGCCTCAGCCCAGGTGCACCACCTCGCCCAGCCCCCGCTCACGCGCCAGACGCGCCGCGACCGAAGCGACGGCGAGGTCCTGCAGACCCACGCCCGTGCCATCGAAGAGCGTGATGTCCTCTGCCGCGCCGCGCCCGGCATGATCGCCGTTGATGACCGCGCCAACCGGCGTGATGTCGCCCTCGGCAATCAGCCCCTGCGCCACCGCGTGCTGCGCCTCGCCGATGCTCACCGATTGCGCCACCTCGTCGGTAAAGACGGCGGCGCGGGCCAGCAGCGCCGGATCGACCTCCTGCTTGCCCTTGGTGTCGGTGCCCATGCAGGCGATGTGGGTGCCGGGCTTGATCCAGTCGCGCATCAGCAGCGGCTCGAAGGCCGAGGTGATGGTGATGATCACGTCGGCCTGCGCGCCCACTTCCTCGGCGCTGACCGCCTCGAAGGGCAGGCCCAGTTCCTCGGCGACCTTGCCCAGCGCAGGGATCATGTCGGGGTGCGGGTTCCAGCAGACGACGCGCTCGAAATCGCGCTGCTCAGCCGCGGCGCGCAACTGGAACTGCGACTGGTGGCCGGCGCCGATCATGCCCAGCACCTTGGAATCCTTGCGCGAAAGATGAGCGATCGAGACCGAGGACGAGGCAGCGGTGCGCACCGCGGTCAGGTAGTTGCCGCCGACCAGCGCCTGCAACTGCCCGGTGTCGGGGTTGAACAGGAACACGGTGGACTGGTGGTTGGTCAGCCCCTTCGCGGCGTTGCCGGGCCAGTAGCCGCCCGATTTTAGCCCCAGCACCAGCCCCGCCTTGTCGAAGCCCGACTTGAAGCCGTAGAGCGCGTCGGCATGGCCGATCGCCTCGCGGATCACGGGGAAGTTGTAGGCGTCGCCCGAGGCCATCGCGGCGAACACCTTCTCGACCGCGTCGAAGGCGTCCTTGCGGCCGACCACCTTCTGGCAGACCTCTTCGGAGACGATCAGGATCTGGCCGCTCTCAAGGTTCAAACGGGTCTCGGGCTTGTTCATGGCGTTCTCTTTCGTATCAGACGGACGCAGGGGCGCGGATGAC
>CAJXKX010000459.1 GCA_913055965.1 uncultured Roseovarius sp. | reverse complement strand
CCGCGGCCCCCGCCGAGACCTCCTCGGGCCGCGGAAAGGCGAGACCCTCGGCGGCAAAGGCCGAGGCCACCCGGCCCAGTTCGATATCGGCGTTGAAGCCCACGAACACCGCCGCGAGGCCGACCAGCGAATGCATGATCGCCACCAGTTCGGGCATCTGCGTCATCTGCACCCGCGTGGCAAGCTGATGGCCCACCACCGCGCCCGCGCCGATCAGCACCACCGACAGGAGCCACAGCCCCTGCCCCGGCCCGGCCATGGTGGCCAGCACCGCGATGGTCATGCCGACGATGCCGTACCAGATCGCCCGCTTGGCGCTTTCCTGCCCCGACAGCCCGCCGAGCGACAGAATGAAGAGAACCGCCGCGACCGCGTAGGCCGCTATCGTGAATCCGAAATCCATGATCCCAGCCTCCTTACGATTTCTGGAACATGGCGAGCATGCGCCGTGTCACGAGGAAGCCGCCGAAAATATTGATCGCGGCCATGAACACCGCCAGCGCGGCAAGCAGGGTGATGAAGACCGAACTCGATCCGATCTGCATCAGCGCGCCGAGGATGATGATAGACGAGATCGCGTTCGTCACCGCCATCAGCGGCGTGTGCAGGCTGTGGCTCACGCCCCAGATCACCTGGAAGCCCACGAACACCGCCAGCAGGAACACGATGAAATGCTGCATGAAGCTCGCAGGCGCCACCAGCCCCACGGCCAGCACCAGCGCGCCGCCGATGGCCAGCAGGGTGACCTGTTGTTTGGTCTGCGCCTTGAACGCGGCGATCTCCTGCGCCCGCTTTTCCTCCGCCGTCAGTTCCTTGGGCTTTTCCTTGGGCGGCGCGGCGGCGATGGCCGACACCTTGGGCGGCGGGGGCGGCCATGTGACCTCGCCCTTGTGGGCCACGGTGGCCCCGCGGATCACGTCATCCTCCATGTCGTGATTGACCTCACCGTCCTTTTCGGGCGTCAGGTCGGTCATCATGTGGCGGATGTTGGTGGCATAGAGCGACGAGGATTGCGTCGCCATCCGGCTCGGAAAATCGGTATAGCCGATGATCGTCACGCCGTTGTCGGTGACGATCTTGTCATCCATCACCGTCATCTTGCAGTTGCCGCCCTTTTCCGCCGCGAGATCGACGATGACCGAACCGCGCTTCATGGATTTCACCATGTCCTCGGTCCACAGTTCCGGCGCCTCGCGGTTGGGGATGAGCGCGGTGGTGATGACGATATCCACCTCCGGTGCCAGTTCGCGGAACTTTGCAAGCTGCGCCTCGCGGAATTCCGGGCTCGACGGCTTGGCGTAGCCGCCCGAGGCCGATCCGTCCTCCTGCGCCTCCTCGAAATCGAGATAGACGAATTCCGCGCCCATCGATTCCACCTGTTCGGCCACTTCGGGGCGCACGTCGAAGGCATAGGTGATCGCGCCGAGGCTGGTCGCGGTGCCGATGGCGGCAAGCCCCGCCACGCCCGCGCCCACCACCAGCACCTTGGCCGGGGGCACCTTGCCCGCCGCGGTGATCTGCCCGGTGAAGAAGCGGCCGAAATTGTTGCCGGCCTCGATCACCGCGCGGTAGCCCGCGATATTGGCCATCGACGACAGCGCGTCCATCTTCTGCGCGCGGGAGATGCGCGGCACCATGTCCATGGCGATGACCGACGCGCCCTTGTCGGCGAGCATCTTCATCTGTTCCTCGTTCTGGGCGGGCCAGAAGAACGAGATGAGCAACTGCCCTTCGCGCAGGCGCTTGGCCTCGGTATCGGTGGGCGGGCGCACCTTGGCCACGATATCGGCGGCCTTGAAGAGCTGCGCGGCGGTCTTGACCACCTCGACGCCGGCCTCCTCGTAGGCGGCGTCCGAGAACCCCGCGCGTTCGCCCGCGCCGGACTCGATGGCGCAGTCATATCCCAGTTTCTGAAGCTGCAGGGCCGAGTCCGGCGTCATCGCGACGCGGTTCTCACCCTCCATCACCTCCTTAGGCGTTCCGATCTTCACGTTTCCTGTCCCCCTCTGGCAGATCCTGTCTGTCTTTGGCCGCCGGTCATCCGGTGCCGGGTCGGTTTTCACGAAAGCGGTTATTTCACACTATTTTACGACATGCGATATCAAGTTTGCCGCAGGCGCTAAAGCCAGCGCCGGGTTTTTTCGCAATAGCGTGCGAAATCGGCACGGAAGGTGCGGCGCATGCGGTTTTCCTCGGGAATCACGAATCGCCGCTCGATCACCCAGACGAAGACCGGGACCAGCGGCAGCGACAGCACCGCGTCCCAGCGCAGGATCAGACCCGCGAGGATCAGCGCGTCGCCCAGGTAGATCGGGTTGCGCGAGCGGCGGAAGATGCCCGACTGAATGAGCCGCGCTGGCGTCTCGTGGGGCACGATGGTGGTCTTGTGCTTGCGGAATTCCATCGCCGCCAGCGCAATGAGCAGGATACCCCCGCCCACCAGCACGCCGCCCGCGAAATCCGCCCAGCCATCGCCGAAACCCAGGCCCATCGGCACCCATGTCGCCTGCGCCCAGGCCAGCACGAGAAAGCCCGCGAG
>CAJXKX010000458.1 GCA_913055965.1 uncultured Roseovarius sp. | reverse complement strand
CGCGCTCCTCGTCGTCGAGCGTGTCGATCTTGCTCAGCACCGTGACGCGCGGCTTGTCGGCGAGCCCCGCGCCATAGGCCCCGATCTCCTCGACGATGGTGCGCCAGTCGCCCACCGGGTCGCCCGACGAGCCGTCGACGAGATGCAACAGCGCGGCGCAGCGCTCGACATGGCCGAGGAACAGGTCGCCCAGCCCCCGGCCCTCGGACGCGCCCGCGATCAGGCCGGGAATGTCGGCCACCACGAATTCCGCCCCGTCGATGCCGACGACCCCGAGATTGGGGTGCAGCGTGGTAAAGGGATAGTCGGCCACCTTGGGCCGCGCGTTCGAGGTCGCGGCGAGAAAGGTGGATTTGCCCGCGTTGGGCAGACCGAGAAGGCCCACGTCGGCGATGAGCTTCAGCCGCAGCCAGATCGTGCGCTCGACCCCCGGCTGGCCGGGATTGGCGCGGCGCGGGGCCTGGTTCGTGGAGGTCTTGAACCGCAGGTTGCCCCAGCCGCCATTGCCGCCGCGCGCAAGCTCTATCCGCTGGCCCACCTCGGTCATGTCGGCGATCACCGTCTCGCCATCCTCCTCGAGGATCTCGGTGCCCACCGGCACCCGCAGGACGATGTCGCCGCCGCTCGCCCCGGTGCGCTGCCGCCCCATGCCGGGCCGCCCGTCATCGGCAAAGAAATGCTGCTGGTAACGGAAATCGATGAGCGTGTTGAGCCCGTCCACCGCCTCGGCCACGACCGAGCCGCCATGGCCCCCATCGCCGCCATCGGGGCCGCCGAACTCGATATACTTCTCGCGCCGGAAGCTGACGCAGCCCGCGCCGCCGCTGCCCGAGCGGATATACACCTTGGCGAGGTCGAGGAATTTCATCGTTCATCCTTTCGCGCGGCGCGCCCGCGCGCGGGGCTCAGCCCATCCGGCGGCTGTAGGTCCATGTGGGCACCTTGGCCCCGCGTGCCACGCAATAGCTTTCGGCATCCCCAAGATACTGAAAGCCGCAATTCGTCAAGACCCGGGCCGAGGCCGCGTTGTCCTGGAACACGCTGGCGAAGACGGTGCGCGCGGCGTGCGGGTTGGCGGCGAGGATCGCCTCGACCGCCGCCGAGGCGACGCCGGTGTTCCACCACGCGGGTGCCACCCAATAGGCGATCTCGGACTGGCCCTCGTCCACCCGCGTCAGGCCGACGAGCCCCATCACCTCGGCCCCGCCGGTGCGGGGGCCGTCGATGGCCCAGATATCCTCGGCCCGGTCAGCGGCCCGCGCCCGCGCGATCAGCGCCTCGGCGGCACCGGGCGGGTAGGGGTGCGGGATCGACGCGGTGGCGCGCGCCACGCGCGCGTCGCCCGCGTTGAGCGCGATCAGCCCCGCATCCGCGTCCCGCAAGGGCCGCAGGTCGAACCGTTCGGCCGCGATCACCGGCTGGTCGATCACCGTCTCGAAAGTCATGCGCTCCTCCTTTCGCATGATGGGGCATCCCGCCGTCAAGATGGGGGGCCGCGCCGCCGCCGCAAGCCGCCCCGGCCTCTCCCACACCTGAACGTGACGGCGGCTCGGGCGGTCGCGGGCCTGCCGCAAACGAAGAGGGGACCGGCGCGCGCCGGTCCCCTCTCATGTTCTCGACATATCCCGGGTCCGGCTTACTCGGCGGCCTCTGCCACTGGCAGAACCGAGATGAAGGTGCGGCCCTTGAGACCCTTGTGAAAGGTCACGGCACCCTCGGTCACGGCAAAGATCGTGTGATCCTTGCCCTGGCCCACGCCATTGCCCGGCCAGAACTTGTTGCCGCGCTGGCGCACGATGATGTTGCCCGGGATCACGGCCTCGCCGCCATATTTCTTGACGCCGAGACGACGGCCCGCCGAATCGCGCCCGTTGCGGGACGACCCGCCTGCTTTCTTGTGTGCCATCTCGTCTCTCCTCAGCCCTTGGTCAGTTCCTGGGCCTGCGCGATCCAGCCTTCGCGCTCGATCCGGCCCTTGAACGACAGTTTCTCATCCATTTCGGCGACATCCGCCTCGGTCCATGCGGCGATCTGCGCGAAGGTGGTCACGCCCGCCTCGTGCAGCTTCTTCTCGAGCGCCGGGCCCACGCCCGACAGCTTCTTGAGATCGTCGCCCCCGGCGGGTGCTTCGGCCTTGGGCGCGGCCTTCTTCGCCGGCTTGGCGGTCTCGGCGGCGGCCACGGCCACACCGGTCACGCTGCCCGCGCCGATCGCGGCCTTGACGCCGCTCTTGTCGGCCCCCTGCGCGAGGATCTCGGTCACGCGCAGCAGCGTCAGCTTCTGGCGGTGGCCACGGGTGCGCTGCGAGCCGTGCTTGCGGCGGCGCTTGACGAAGTTGATGACCTTGTCCCCCTTGACTTGGTCGATCACCTCGGCCTGAACCGCGGCGCCCGCGACGAAGGGCGCGCCGATGACGGGGGCATCGCCGCCCAGCATCAGGATATCGTTGAACTGCACTTTCTCACCGGCATCGGCCGCAAGCTTTTCCACGCGCAGCAGGTCGCCCGACTGCACCTTGTACTGCTTGCCGCCGGTCTTGA
>CAJXKX010000457.1 GCA_913055965.1 uncultured Roseovarius sp. | reverse complement strand
GCCTGAAGCCCGGCCGAGACCTGCCCCTCGGTGCGCGACGATCCCGGCACGAAGCGGCCCAGCGAATCCCTGTAGCCGTCGCGATCCTCGATCACCATGTCGCCCGAGAGCCGGGGCGAAAGCGTCACCTCGCCCAGCCGCCGCTGCCCCACCAGCGAGGCCGAGAGCCGCGCCCGGCGCAGGTCGGCGGTGCCGCGCGCGCCGGTGGCGTCGCGCGTGGTGACCTCGCCGGTCTCGAACCCGGCACTGCCGCCAAGGAACAGCCCGCGCGCCAGCGCGCGGCGCCCGTAGAGGCCGAACCCGCCCAGATCGACATCCATCTCGGTCCCCGACACGTTGCTGTCGATCTCGCCGCGGAACAGGCTGCCCCAGAACCCGACGCTGCTGCGCAGCGAGGGCGCGACGGCCAGCCCGAACAGCACCTCGCCCGACCAGCCGTCAAGCCCGGTGCGGTTGCCGTCGAGCGCCGTGGCGCGCCCGCGCATCCACAGGTTGGCGGGCATCCCCAGCACGCTCAGCGCATCCGCCGTCGCCGTCTCGCCCGCGGCATTGGCCGCCATGCGGTGCAGCGCGTCGGTGGACATCGCGAAACTCAAGCCCTGTCCGCCCGCCGCCGGCGCGAACAGGATATGCTCGCCCTCGTTGAGGCACAAATCCTCCGCGTCGTCGAGATAATCCCCGCGCTCGTAATACTCGTAGGACGCGATTTCGTCGTCCAGTTTCTCGATCTCCGCCGCGAGGGCTTCGCGCTTGGACAGGCCAAAGGCCGAGGCTCCCACCGCGTTGTTCCCCGCAATGCGGCTCCTGAACGCGGAAATCTCGGCCATGATCGCGAGGATCTCGTCCCGGCGCGGATCGTCCTCGTCATAGGCCGCGGCGCGGGCCCGCGCTTCCCGCTCCGCATCCGTCTCCTGCCGAACGCCACCGTCCCCGTCGGCGACGAAGCGACGCCCCGAATGGCCGAGGATCGTATCGTAAAGCACCGCCTGACGCGCCTGTCGCCGCTCGCTCTCGCTTGCCCGGGCAGTCACCAGATCGCCCTCGGGGTCCACGGCCAGGAACAGCCTGAACGCCAGGTCTCTGGAAAGACCGAGCCGGGTGAGTTCCCCGACAAGCCTGTCGGTCTCGAATTGGATCGCGGCCGACTGTATGTCGCGTGTCTCGATCTCGTCATTCCCGAGCGCATCGAGCCGCGCCTGCAACGCCGCGCGCCGTGCCTTCAGCCCCTCGAGATACGCGGTGTCCCCGGCGCGCGGCGGCTCGACCCCAGCAGGCACGCTGTCCCCTTGCGTCGAGAGGCGCGCGCGCCGATCCGCGAGGCCGGGCGCAAGCGACCCGCCCGCACCGCAGGCCCCCGGCAGCGCGTCGGCCCGCACCGGCAGGCGCAAGGCGTCGAGCGTGGTCATGGCAAGATCGATCTCGCGGGCGAGCCCGCGCCCGTCGAATACCGGCCCCGCATCGCCGCCGGTGTCACCGCCCCCTGTGTCGCCGCCGCCAGTGTCGCCGCCCCCTGTGTCGCCGCCGCCAGTGTCGCCGCCGCCCGTGTCACCGCCGCCAGTGTCGCCGCCGCCCGTGTCACCGCCGCCCGTGTCACCGCCGCCCCCGTCCGGCGCGGGCGTGCAGGTGGCCGTCACCCGCACCACCGCCAGCGCATTGTTGCCCGAATTGTTGACATAGGACAGCAGGTTGAGCCCGTCGGCGGTCGGCGCGGCAAAGCTGTGCGAGGCCCCGTCGCAGCCACCCGCCCCGGTGCAGACCTGCGCGCCCTGCACCGAGATCGTCACGTCCTTGGGCTGCCCGTCGGCGAACGGATCAGCCGGGTCGCCCCCGACCGAAAAGGTGATCCGGTCGCCCGCGTCGAACGCGCCGAACGGAACGAACACCCCGAATTCCCCGGTAAAGCCGCCGACGACCTGCGCATCGGCAAAGCCTGCATTGATCTCGTCGCAGCCCACCGACGCCACCGCCACCGAGGCCATGACCGGCACGGCCAACGCCGCTCCGATCAGCTTCACGCCCGCGCGCCGCACCCGCGCGCCGTATCGTCTCGTCACCGTACCAGCCCCCCGACCACCCATGCGTGCGCGGATGGTTCGGCAAGCACCGATTCGAAACAAGATGCACGACCCTTTGGCGCATCCAGAGCGCATCCGCCTGTGGCGCAAGGGCCACAGCCCCATGAGCCAACTATCGGCGACACGCCCGGCGTATTTGAAAGGAAGGATGGAAAGCACTGGTGCGCCTAGAGGGAGAGGAGTTGAACTCTCTTTTCGAGGCGCTTGAGGAGTGGGAATACCATCTCGCGCGTTTAGACTCTAAGAGTCTGAGGTGCGAAAATGACAAATTCGCGCCATAAATTCAATGAGATAGCCAAGCCTGAGACAAAAAAGGCGGATTATCCGCCGCCTTTTTCGCTACGGCTGACCTATGAAGAGCGGGCGCGGTTGGATGCTGAAAGGGGCGATAAGTCCTGACCTGCTCCCCTTGGAGTCCGCGTTTATAGGTTAGCTCTGTTCAGGGTTTGGTCCTCTTGTGACCGTTGGTGA
>CAJXKX010000456.1 GCA_913055965.1 uncultured Roseovarius sp. | reverse complement strand
GGGATTCGCTGCCGTCGGGGCGCAGGATCTCGCCGCGCAGGCGCAGCGTGCCGCCGTCGATTTCGGCGAGCGCGGCGATGGGTGTCTCGCAGGAGCCGTCGAGTGCGGCGAGGAACGCGCGTTCGGCCGCGAGGCGCTGGCCGGTGAGCGTGTCGTGGAGCGGCTCGAGCATGGCGGCGACGCGGGTGTCCCCCTCGCGCCGCTCGATCCCGATGGCCCCCTGCGCCACGGCAGGCAGCATCACCTCGGGCGCGATCGCCGCGGTGGCAACGTCGGCGCGGCCCAGCCGGTTGAGCCCGGCCATGGCGAGGAAGGTGCAGGCCGCCACGCCGTCCTCGAGCTTGCGCAGCCGCGTCTGCACGTTGCCGCGAAACTCCACCACCTCGAGATGCGGGTAGGCCACCAGCACCTGCGCGCGCCGCCGGAGCGACGAGGTGCCGACGCGCGCGCCCTCGGGCAGGTCCGACAGGTGCCCCGCCACCGGCGACACGAAGGCGTCGCGCACGTCCTCGCGCGGCAGGTAGGTATCGAGCGTGAGCCCCCCGGGCTGCAGCACCGGCATGTCCTTCATCGAATGCACCGCGATGTCGATGCCGCCCGACAACAGCGCGTCCTCGATCTCGCGGGTAAAGAGGCCCTTGCCGCCGATCTCCTTGAGGGGGCGGTCCTGAACCCGGTCGCCGGTGGTCTTGATCACCGATATCTCGAACGCCTCTTCCGGCAGGTCGAAGGCCGCCTGCAGCCTGCGGCGCGTTTCGTGCGCCTGTGCCAGCGCCAGCGGCGAGCCGCGCGTGCCGATCTTGAGAGGGCGGGTCGGGGTGGGCAGATCCTGTGTCATGCCAGGGGGTTTAGACGCGGGAAACGGGCGTGGCAAGCGCGCGACGGTATCGCGGCTTGACAATACGGGCTGTCAGGGGGACGACATTGAAAACGGAGGACCCAATGCCCGACACGACCCCGCCCGAGACCAAGCCGATCCTGCGCGCGCTGCGAGGCGAGACGCTGCCCACCCCGCCGATCTGGATGATGCGGCAGGCGGGCCGTTACCTGCCCGAATACCGCGCGACGCGGGCCGAGGCGGGGGATTTCCTGTCGCTGTGCTACAACAGCGACCTCGCGACGGAGGTGACGCTGCAGCCGATCCGGCGCTACGGCTTCGACGCGGCGATCCTGTTTGCCGATATCCTGCTGGTGCCGCAGGCGCTGGGGGCGGACCTGTGGTTCGTCACCGGCGAGGGGCCGCGGCTTTCGACCATCACGGATCAGGCCGGGGTGGACCGGCTGAAGCCTGTCGGGGACATCCACGAGACGCTGAACCCGATCTACCAGACGGTGCGCAACCTCGCGGGCGCGCTGCCCCCCGAAGTGACGCTCATCGGCTTCGCCGGCGCACCCTGGACGGTGGCCACCTACATGATCGCCGGGCGCGGCACGCCCGATCAGGCCCCCGCCCACGCGCTTAAGGATGGCGACCGCCCGGCGTTCGACGCGCTGATGGAGCGGATCACGGAGGCGACGATCGAATATCTCTCGGCGCAGATCGCGGCGGGGGCCGAGGTGGTCAAGATTTTCGACAGCTGGGCCGGATCGCTCAGCGGCGCGGACTTCGAGACCTACGCGGTGGCCCCCGCGCGCCGCATCACCGCGGCGCTGAAAGAGCGCCATCCGGGCATTCCCGTCATCGCCTTTCCGCGCGAGGCGGGGCAGGGATATGTCGGCTTCCATGGCAAGACCGGGGCCGATTGCGTGGCGGTGGACGATTCGGTGAGCGCCGAATGGGTGGCGCGGAACGTGCAGGTGGATGGCTGCGTGCAGGGCAACCTCAAATCGTCGCACATGGTGACGGGCGGCGACGCGCTTGTGACCGAGACGCGCCGCATCGTGGCGGCGCTGTCGGGCGGGCCGCATATCTTCAACCTCGGCCACGGCATCACCCCCGACGCCGATCCCGACAACGTGCAACGCATGATCGACGCGGTGCGCGGCTGAGCGGACCGGCGCGGTCCTTGCCGGTTTTGCGCCGCACGGTGCCGGTGTAGGCTGGGGCCGGGCCGCTGCGGGCCCGCGCGGGCCCGAGGGGGGCTGATGGCGGAGAGAGTGACGATCACGACCGATATCCGCGAGGCCGGGGACGAACCGTCGCGCACGCTTGCGCTGTCGGGATCGCTGACGGTGCACACGCTGGCGCGGCTTGAGGCAGAGCTTGACGCGCTGACGCCGATGACGACGCAGATCGACCTGTCGGGGGTCGAACGGCTCGACACCGCAGGCGCATGGGCCATCGCCACGCTGCGCGCCCGCCTGCACGAGGCGGGCTGCGAGACCGGGATCGCCGGGGCGCAGCCGTCGCAGGCCGACCTGCTGGAGACGGTCGCCGGAGCCCTGCCCGAGGTTCCCGAGGTCGAGCGGCAGCGCCTCACCCTGACCGACCGGCTCGAGACGGTGGGACGCAAGGTCGCCGCCGGGGCCGTTTTCGCGGCGGAGCTTGCGGGCTATCTCGGGCTGTTCCTCGCCCGGCTGGGCCGATCCGTCCTGCACCCGCGCGAGTTCCGC
>CAJXKX010000455.1 GCA_913055965.1 uncultured Roseovarius sp. | reverse complement strand
CGCCAATACCGACCGGCTCGATCTCGACGCCGCCGGGATCGAGACGACGCGCCGCGGCATCCGCGTGGATGCCGCGATGCGCACCACCAACCGCCGCGTCTACGCCATCGGCGACGTGGCGGGCGGGCTGCAATTCACCCATGTGGCGGGCTATCAGGCGGGGCTGATCATCCGCCAGGCGCTGTTCGGCCTGCCCGCGAAGAACCGCACGGATCATATCCCCTGGGCCACCTACACCGATCCCGAGCTTGCGCAGGTGGGGCTCACCGAGGCGCAGGCGCGCGAGACGCATGGCGGCAATCTCGAGGTGGTCCGCTTTCCCTACAACCACAACGACCGCGCCATCGCCGAGCGCAAGACCGAGGGGCTCATCAAGGTCATGGTGGTGCGCGGGCGCCCTGTCGGCGTGTCGGTCGCGGGCGCGCAGGCGGGCGAACTGATCAATCTCTGGGCGCTCGTGATCGCCAACCGGCTAAAGATGAAGCACGTGGCGGGCATGGTGGCCCCCTACCCCACGCTGGGCGAGATCAACAAGCGCGCGGCCGGGGCCTATTTTTCGCCGCGGCTGTTCGATAGCGTTATGGTGAAACGGGTGGTCGGGTTCGTGCAGCGCTGGCTGCCCTGAACACCGCTCATGGGAGGGCGCGCGTGCTCAGATCGCTTTCAGGCCGGTTCCTGATCCTCACGGCCATCTTCGTGATGCTGGCCGAGGTGATGATCTTCGTGCCGTCCGTGGCCCGCTACCGAGAGCAATTCCTGCTCGACCGGCTGCAGCGCGCGCAGATCGCCTCGCTGGGGCTGCTGTCGGGGGGCGAGGTCTCCGCCGATCTCGAGGAGGAATTGCTGCGCAACGCCGAGGTGTTCAACGTGGTGCTGCGCCGCGACGAGGCGCGCCAGCTGGTGCTGTCCTCGCCGGTGCCCGCACCGGTCTCGCAAAGCTTCGACCTGCGCGATCCCTCGGCGGTCACGCTGATCCGCGATGCCTTTCGCCGGCTCGCGCAGGCCGACCCCGAGGTGATCCGGGTGATCGGCGAGCCGGTGCGGATGGGCGGTCTGCTGATCGAGGTCACACTCGACACCGCCGACCTGCGCGCCGCGATGGTGGATTACGGGCTGCGCATCCTGTGGCTGTCGCTGGTCATCTCCGTGTTCACCGCCGGTCTGCTCTTCGTGGTGGTGCAGGGCTTCGTGGTGCGCCCGATCCGGCGCGTGGTGGGCACGATGCAGGCCTATGCCGCCGATCCCGAGGATGCCCGCCTCGTCATCACGCCCTCCTCCGGCATCACCGAGTTGCGCGAGGCCGAGGAAAGCCTGCACTCGCTGCAGCGCCAGCTGACCGCCGCGCTCAAGCAGAAGGAGCACCTCGCCCGCCTTGGCGGGGCCGTGGCCAAGATCAGCCACGACCTGCGCAACATCCTCACCTCGGCGCAGCTGTTCACCGACCGGCTGGAGCTGAGCGACGACCCCCGGGTGCAGCGCATGGCCCCCAAGCTGGTCAATTCGCTCACGCGCGCCGTGCACCTGTGCGAATCCACCCTCGCCTACGGCAAGGCCGAAGAGCCGGCCCCGACCCTCGCCCGCCACGCGCTCTCCGAGATCGTGGCCGACGCGATCGAGGGCGAGCGGCTCGCCGCGGGCGACCATTCCCTGCGCTTCGAGAACCGGGTCGCGGCCGACCTGATGCTGACCGCCGATGCCGAACAGCTGCACCGCGTGCTGACCAACCTTCTGCGCAACGCCCGGCAGGCGATCCTGCGCACCCGCCAGCCCGGCCGCATCACCGTCACCGCCGAGACCGGTTCGCAGAACTGGATCATCCGCGTCGAGGATACCGGCCCCGGCCTGCCCGCCAAGGCCCGCGATCACCTGTTCGAGCCGTTCCGCGGCGGCGCGAGCAGCGGCGGCACCGGGCTGGGGCTGTCGATCGCCGCCGAACTGCTGCGCGGCCACGGCGGCACGCTGACCCTCGAACGCAGCGACGAGACCGGCACCTGCTTCCGGCTCACCCTGCCCCGCACAAATTTCCCCGCCGCTTCATAAAACCGACAACACCCCCTTGCATCGGCTACCGGCAAAGTCTAAACGCAACTCCGACGGACCGATAGCTCAGCTGGATAGAGTACTTGACTACGAATCAAGGGGTCGGGGGTTCGAATCCTCCTCGGTCCGCCAAGATACCCCGGCACGTCAGGGGTGTGAAAGAGGGTCGCGCAAGCGGCCCTTTTCGCGTTTGCGGGGGATGAATATCCGGGTCTCCGGGTCGCTTCCGGGCCGTACCGGTCCACAGGGTCCGGGGCAGATCGCCTGGACCTCACGCTTTCGCTGAGAGTGCGCCGTGGCCAAGGCGCGGCCGGACACGGGAAGAATTTCGCCGACACTGGATTGAACGCGCGGAGTGCCGGCGGCTGCATCGGGCGGGCACCTGTCCGTTTCCCCCGAATGCAAAAGCCCCCGCCGGGGCGGGGGCCATTTGCGGGCGGAAACGCCCGAGGCAGCAGTGGCGCGGTTGACGGGGCTCGAACCCGCGACCCCCGGCGTGACAGGCCGGTACTCTA
>CAJXKX010000454.1 GCA_913055965.1 uncultured Roseovarius sp. | reverse complement strand
TCCGATCTATCGACGAGGGCGGGCGCGACACGATGGCGCTCGCCAACGCACGGGTCAAGAAGCTCCTGGCCGATTACCAGCAGCCGCCGCTCGATCCCGGTATCGCCGAGGCGCTCGCGGGCTACGTGGCGAAGCGCAAGGAATCGATGCCCGACGCATTTTCCTGACCGGCACGGGGGGCTTCGGCGCACACCGCGTCCGAAAGCAGCCCCGCCTCGCCCATCACCGCGATGAGCACCGCGACGTGCTCGGAGGCCCGCCACGAGACAGCGCCGCCGCGCCGCGCGGCCTCGTGCGCGCGCTCGATCTCGATCAGCCGCGCCAGCGCCTCGGGCACCGGCGGCAACGCCCCGGCCCCCAGCAGGCGCGGCAGCGCGCGCGACCTGCGATATCCCGGCAGACCCAGCCGCGCCGCGCGCACCAACAGGGGCGGGCGGTGCAGGCTGTCGAGCGCGCGGTGTAAATCCTCCATGATCCGGACCTCCGATTGACATGCATCGCGGGACAGGGTGGCACGGCGCGCGCGGGTGTTGCGCGCGCGCCCTGTCCGGCGCGCGGCGGGCACAGGGATCGTTCAGACTTTGTCAACGAAGGTTTAATTTCTGGAAACAGTTAACGAACCGGTAATCTTTGCACGTCTAAGTTGAGCCGATCATGTGGATAAGCTTGTGGGTAACTCGTTCCGGTGCCCCGGCACGTTCAAATGGCGCAATTCGGGGACCGCGATGCAAGAGCAGCTTCTGACCGAACCCGCCCTGTCACGGGTGCCGTCCTGGGTGCCCGAGGCCGCGGTCCACTATCTCGCGCATATCGAGAGCGGCGCATCCATCCGGGCGCTGGCGCGGCGGTCGGGGCGGCATGCCTCGACGGTTCTGCGCCAGATCCGGGCCTGCGAGACCAGGCGCGACGACCTGTTGGTCGATCATGCGCTGCGGCGGCTCGGCGGCATGGTCGGGACGGCAGCGAGGCCCGGTTCCCCAAGATCGGAGGCCCTCATGACCCCTTCCACATCCCAAGGCGCGACCGGCGAAGACGAGACCACCACGCTCAGCGCGGCGCGCTTGCGGCGCGAGGCGCGGCGCGTGCTGCGCCGGCTGTGCGAGACCGGGGCGCGGCTCGCGGTGGCGGCCGAGATGGACAAGGCCGTGGTGGTGCGCGACAGCGGCGCGGGCCATCCGGTGCGCACCGCGGTGGTGGATCGCGACGTGGCCGAGGCGATGGCGCTCAAGGAGTGGATCGCCTGCGACAACCCGGGCCGCATCTCGCGCTACCACGTCACCGCAAGGGGCCGCGCGGCGCTGGGCGCGCTGCTTGCCGAGGAAGAGAACGCGGCCTCGGGGCTGCGCGCGGCGGCGGCGGTGACCTTCGACGGTGCCGCCGCGGGCGGCGATCCGGCCTCGGGCACGCGGCGGGCGCGCTTTGCCCCCGGCGACACGCCGCTCGCCGCGCTGGCGCGGCGGCGCGACAAGGATGGCAAGCGGTTTCTCGATCCGGACCTCGTCAGCGCCGGAGAGCGGCTGCGAGAGGATTTCGAACTGGCGCAGATGGCCCCGCGCATGGCGCAGAACTGGGATCATTTCCTCGTCCACGCGGGCGAGGCAGCGGGGCCGGTCGATGGCCCCGGCTTCGGGGCCGAGGCCGCGCGGGCGCGGCTCATCTGCGCGCTGCGCGAACTGGGGCCGGGGCTGGGCGACGTGGCGCTGCGCTGCTGCTGCTATCTCGAAGGGCTGGAGACCGCCGAGAAAAAGATGGGCTGGTCGGCGCGGTCGGGCAAGATCGTGCTGCGCATCGCGCTGTCCCGCCTGCGGCGGCATTACGAGCGGCTGGGCGAGCGCGCGGGGATGATCGGGTGACGGGCCCTTGCGTGCGGGGCGCGCAGGCCCGATCATGCGCGCATGAGCATCACCCTGCGTCAGCTTCGCTATTTCCGGGCGCTCGCCGAACAGCGCAATTTCGGGCGCGCGGCGGCGGCGATGAACGTGTCGCAGCCCGCGCTGTCGGTGCAGATCCGCGACCTCGAGGCGGCGCTGGGCGCGCCTGTGGTAGAGCGCCGCACCCGCGATGTCGCGCTCACGCCGTTCGGGCGGCGGGTGCTGCACCATGCCGGGCGCGTGCTCGACGAGATGCAGGCCCTGCTTCCGGCGAACCCTGTCGGGGCGGCGCTGCTCGCGACGCGTGATTCGCATTTCTATACGGTCACGTTGAAGAACTTCGCCGCGCCGTGGACGAACCGCGATCAATCCGCGTTCGTTCCGTTGAACGATTACACGGCGCTGGTCATCGGCCTCGTCATGGACGACCAGCCGTTCGATCAGGTTCTATACGGAGACGTGCTCTATATGAGCCCGACCGTGTCGCCGGGACCCTCGCCGTCGAGCAACGCGCACTACGAGGCGCTCGAGGAGCGTATGCAGGAAACCGGTTTCGATCCCGAGTCCGAGCTCGTCATCACGACGCAGTCCGGAACTTACAACCTGCCCGGCTCGGCCACGGCCGGCGCGATGACGACGCGGGCCGCAGCGGAAGCGTTCTTCATCGCCGGCACGAACCGCGCGATG
>CAJXKX010000453.1 GCA_913055965.1 uncultured Roseovarius sp. | reverse complement strand
GGAGGTGTTTCGCGTCAATGCGGAGGCCGCGGATGCCCGCGCCACCGACGCGCAGCGCGCCGCGCTCGAGCAGATGGCGGCGGAGTTCCGCCCCGAGGGGCGGGGGCTCTTCGACCGGGTGATCGACGGACTCAACCGGCTGCCGCGCCCGGCGCTGGCGCTGGGGACTTTGGGGCTGATGGTCGCGGCGATGGCCGATCCGCTGTGGTTCGGCGAGCGGATGGCGGGGCTGGCGCTTGTGCCCGAGCCGCTCTGGTGGCTGATGGGGGCGATCGTGAGCTTTTATTTCGGGGCGCGGCACCAGGCCAAGGGGCAGGACTTCCAGCGCAGCCTCGCCGCGACGCTGGCGCGCGCGCCGCAGGTGCTCGCGACCATCGAGGGTCTGCGCGCCCTGCGCCATGACAGCCCCGGCGCGGCCGACCCCGGCGGCGATGCACGCGCCACGCTCGAGGCCGTCGCGCCGGAAGAGAACGCGGCGCTCGCCGAGTGGCGCAGGCGCGGCACCTGACCGCGACAATGTGATCCGGAAATCGCTCCGATTGCGATTGGACGGAGCGGCCCGAGCGCATATAATCGGTCGCATGATCATCGAACTCGGACATTTCGCCCTCGTGCTCGCCCTCGTCGTGGCCTGTCTTCAGGCCGCGATTCCGCTCATCGGCGCGCACAAGCGCTGGGCGGGCTGGATGGCCGTTGCCGAGCCGGCGGCCACTGCGCAATTCCTGCTGATCGCGGCCTCCTTCGCCGCGCTCACCTATGCCTTCGTCGCGTCCGATTTCTCGGTGCGGCTGGTGGTGCTCAACAGTCATACCGACAAGCCGCTGCTCTACAAGATCACCGGCGTCTGGGGCAATCACGAGGGCTCGATGCTCTTGTGGGTGATGATCGTGGCGCTGTTCGGGGCCTCGGTCGCGTGGTTCGGCGACAACCTGCCGCCCACGCTCAAGGCACGGGTGCTGGCCGTTCAGGCGATGATCGGGGTGGCGTTCATCGCCTTCGTCCTGTTCACCTCGAACCCGTTCCTGCGCATGGCGGTGCCGCCCTTCAACGGGCAGGACCTCAACCCGCTGCTGCAGGACCCCGGCCTCGCCTTTCATCCGCCGTTTCTCTACGTGGGGTATGTCGGGCTTTCGATGACGTTCTCCTTTGCGGTGGCGGCGCTGATCGAGGGGCGCGTCGATGCCGCCTGGGGCCGCTGGGTGCGGCCCTGGACGCTGGCGGCCTGGGTGTTCCTGACCATCGGCATCGGGCTTGGCTCGTGGTGGGCCTATTACGAGCTTGGCTGGGGCGGGTTCTGGTTCTGGGACCCGGTCGAGAACGCCTCTTTCATGCCCTGGCTGATCGCCGCCGCGCTCTTGCATTCTGCCATCGTGGTGGAAAAGCGCGAGGCGCTCAAGAGCTGGACGATCCTGCTGGCGATCATCGCCTTCGGCTTCTCGATGATCGGGGCGTTCATCACCCGTTCGGGCGTGCTGACGAGCGTGCATGCCTTTGCCACCGACCCCGAGCGCGGGGTGTTCCTGCTGGCGATCACGGCGGCGTTCATGATGGGGGCGCTCGCGCTCTTCGCCGCGCGGGCGGGGGCGATGCAGGCCAAGGGCGTGTTCGGCGTGGTCAGCCGCGAATCGGTGCTGGTGCTCAACAACATCCTTCTCGCCGTGTCGGCCTTTGTCGTGTTCTTCGGTACGATGTGGCCGCTGGTGGCCGAGATGGCCTTCGACCGCAAGCTGTCGGTGGGCGAGCCGTTCTTCAACGCGGCCTTCACGCCCTTCATGGTGGCGCTGGGGCTGGTGCTGCCGGTGGGCGCGATGCTGCCGTGGAAACGCGCCAAGGCGGGCCGCGCGCTGCGCGCGCTGGCACCGGCCTTCGTGCTGGCCGTGGCGGTGGGCGCGCTGGCCTGGGCGATGCAGACCGGGCGCTCGGCGCTGGGGCCCGTGGGGCTGTTCCTCGCGGCGTGGCTGGTCGCGGGGGCGGCGGTCGACCTGTGGTCGCGCACCGGGCGCGGCGCGGGGCGGCTGGGGCGGCTCACGCGGCTGCCGCGCGCCGATTGGGGCAAGGCGGTGGCGCATGCCGGCCTTGGCGTGACGATGGCGGGCGTCGCCGCGATGATGGCCTGGGAGACAGAGGATATCCGCGTCATGCAGGAGGGCGACTCGCTGGAGCTTTCGGGCTTTACCCTGCGGCTCGACGAGGTGCATCAGGAGCGGGGGCCGAATTTCCTGGCCACCGTGGCCACGCTGACGCTGAGCCGCGACGGCCGCGAAATCGGCACGCTGCAGCCCGAGAAACGGGTCTACCCGGTGGCGCAGATGCCCACCACCGAGGCGGCGCTCGACAACGGCTTTCTGCGCGACATCTACGTCGCCATCGGCGATCCGCAGGAGGGTGGCGGCTGGGCGGTGCGCAGCTATTACAAGCCGCTGGCCAACTGGATCTGGGGCGGCTCGATCCTGATGGCGCTGGGCGGCTTCATCTCGCTCAGCGACCGGCGGTTCCGGGTGGCCGCGGGCGCGCGCAAGCTGCCGCAGGGGGTGCCCGCGGAATGAGACGGCTGATCCTTGC
>CAJXKX010000452.1 GCA_913055965.1 uncultured Roseovarius sp. | reverse complement strand
ACGCCAAGCGCCGTCCCGGCCACGTAGAGCCAGTAGCTGAGGTTGTTCATCCGCGGGAAGGCCATGTCGGGCGCGCCGATCTGGAGCGGCATGAAGTAGTTGCCGAAGCCACCGAACAGCGCCGGAATCACCACGAAGAACATCATCAGCACGCCGTGATAGGTGATCATCACGTTCCACAGGTGGCCGTTGGGCGTACAGTTCGCGGTGTCGGTGGCGATGAAGCGCGCGCCCTCCATGCACATGTACTGCACGCCCGGCTCCATCAGTTCCATCCGCATGTAGACGGTGAACAGAACCGCGATCAGCCCGACGAATGCCGAGGTGATCAGGTAGAGGATGCCGATATCCTTGTGGTTGGTGGACATGAACCAGCGGGTGAAGAAACCGCGCTGGTCCTCGTGCTCATGGCCGTGAATGGCTGCGTCTGCCATTGGGTGCCTCCTGTTGACAATACCGCAGGGGACGCTGGGCGCTGGCCTCACGTCTCCGTTATCATTCACGGTTCTAGAGCCTCGTGCGCAGGCGGGCAATGTGCGAATTTGATGCAGATCAAAGAAATTTGTCGCACCCGGGACGGGCCGAGCGGCAAGGTCGTGGCGGCGATGCGGGCGATCCCCGCGTCATCCTCGGGCTTGTCCCGAGGATCTTCTGGCTGTCGGTGATCGTCCGGTCAGGCCGGACGATGACGGCGGTGTGATGACGATGGTCGGGCGCGGTCAGCCGAAGAGCCGTGCGAGTCGCGTGGTCTCTTCCGCGAGGCCGTAGGGCGGGTTGACCACGAAGAGCCCCGAGCCGGTCATGCGGTGGCCCTCGCGGACCGGCGCAAAGCGGACCTCGTGGCGCAGCGCGCCGGGAAAGGCTGCGGTGAGGGCGGCGAGCATCGCGCCATGCGCCGCCTGCGCGAGAATCGGGTACCACAGCACGAGGATGCCCACGTTCCAGACCCGTGCGAGCCGTTCGAAATGGGCGGGAATGCCGGTGTAATCTGCCTTGATCTCGTAGCTGGGGTCGCACAGCAGCAGCCCGCGCCGCGGCATGGGCGGGCAGAGCGCGCGGGCCATCGCAAAGCCGTCCTCGCGGCGGATGCGGGCCCCGTGCGGCCCGAGCGCGGCGGTCAGGCGCTCATGCTCGCCGGGATGCATCTCGGCGAGGTGGAGCGCGTCGCCCGCGCGCAGCGACAGCGCCGCGATGAGCGGCGAGCCGGGATAGGCGGCGGGCCCGTGGGCCGCGCGTGCCGCATCGAGGCAGCGGCGATAGGGGTGATCGGCGGGCAGGTCCGATTCCATCCGACCGATGCCCTGCGCCGCCTCGCCGGTCCTCGTGGCGGCGGCGTCGCTCAGGTCGTAGAGACCGCGCCCCGCATGGGTCTCGATATAGCTGAGCGGCTTGGGCTTGGCGGCGAGATAGGCGAGCATCCATGCAAGCACCGCGTGCTTGTGGACATCGGCGGGATTCCCGGCGTGGTAATGGTGCTGATAGCTGAGCATGGGCGGGGCGCGGGCTGGCGGACGGGCCGGGATGCAAAAGGCCGCGCGGGGTCGCCCGCGCGGCCTGTTCGGTGTCGGGGCCGTGGGCCGGTTACTCGGAGAAGGTGGCGAGGTAGGCGGCCACGTCTTCGCTGCCCTTGCGCAGCTTGAAGGTCATCTTGGAGCGGCTGCCCAGGAATTCGTTGGGGTCGGTGACGTAGTCCGCGAGGGTTTCCTCGGTCCAGACCTCGCCCGCCTCGGCCTTGGCCGCGAGGCCGTCGGAATAGCGGAAATCCTCGACACCGCCCATGACGCGGCCGATCACGCCGTAGAGGTTGGGGCCGACGCGCCCGCCCTTGACGATGGTCTCGTCACCGGAGGCGATCATGTGGCACGCCTTGCACTTGTTGAATTCCTTCTCGCCCTTGGCGGCGTCGCCCGCGGCAAAGGCGGGGAGGGCGAGTGCGGCGAGCATGGCGGATGCGGTCAGAACGGTCTTCATGGCTACCTCTCGGTTGGGTTGCGATCCTGGCCCGACCATACCGGTGCTGGGCGCTGGCGCAACCGCCAATTCGCCGCGGCGGGCGGACCGCGACGCGGCTGCCGCGCCGACCGTCATCGGACTCGCGCCGACGACCCGGGAAAGCGCCGAGGTCAGCGAGCTGCAGGCCGACCTGCTCCAGGCGTTGGTGACCCGAGGCGTGCGTACCGTCGTCATCCAGGACACCACCGAGATCGGTGCACGGCTCGACCGGTGGGCCAGGACCGGGGGGACGTCAGATACCGGTCCTGAGGCGATCCTGGCCGACGCATGGGGGCCGTGGCGCACCGAGTCGCTGCGCGGCGTGCTGCTCTGGTTGCGCGCCCACAACGCCACCCAGCCGGCCGACCAGGTGGAGATTCGTGGGATCGTCCGCCCCACGGCGGTGCCCGCCGACTACGACCTGGTCCTCGCCCTGACAGCGGGCACCCGCGACCACGATCAGATATCGGCGCTGCTGGCGACGATCCGGGTCGCGCACGGCGGCGGCGAACACGTCGAACGCGCCCACGGCAGGTGGACCGGCGCGCCCTTCGTCGACCTGGCCCGGCAGGCCC
>CAJXKX010000451.1 GCA_913055965.1 uncultured Roseovarius sp. | reverse complement strand
CGCGCTGCGCAGCGCGAGCGGTGCCGACGTGCATGCCGCGCCGCATTTCGAGGCCCGGCAGGGGCCGGAGCGCGACCGGATCACGCTGCACTGGCCACAGGCGGTTTCGGGCAAGGTGATCCTGCGGGTGCGGATCGACGACGCGCTCTGAGCGCTCAGAACCTGCGCCACAGCCCCAGCTTGAAGCCGCGCGTGCCACCGCCCGAGACCGGCTCGGTCACACCGAGTTCCAGGTGTGCGCCGGGCCGTGCCTCGTAGACCAGCGAGGGGGCGAGGCGCAGGTAGTCGCGCCCCTGTGCGGGCCTTCCGGCCTGGAGTTGCACCATCGCCTTGACGCGCGCACCAAGCGACAGCCCCGCCGTCAGGTCGGTCTCGTAGGCGGCGGCCCCGCCCTCGAAGAGGATCGCGCGGGTATCGGCGTTCAGCCAGCCGTGATGGCCGCCAACACGGATGCCTCGCCCGACCGAGACGGCCGGGCGCAGCGCGTTCTCCTCCTCGACCTGCCCCGCCCCGAGTTCCACCGCGACTTTCAGCTTGCGCGCGGGCGACCCCAGCGGCCAGCGCAGAAAGGCAATGGCCTTGGACATGCGCAGCGCGTCGCCGCCTGCATCCACCCCGAGGGTCAGCCGCCCGGTCACACCGTACTCGGCGAACAGGCTGAAGCTCTGCCGGTAATAGCCGGTTTCTCGACGGTGCCCGACGCCGCGATGACCCCCTCTCCCTTTTCGCGCGGCCACGCGCCCGGCTGCGCCGCCGTGGCAAGCCAGGGCAGCAGCGCAAGCGCGAGGGTCAGGCGAGCGGACATGGTGACCTCCGCGTTAACCCTCGGCGAAAAAGGGTAAACCGCAGGTTAAGGCCGACGCGGAATTTACCGCCGCGCCGCGCCGTGCTACCCATCGGACAGGAGGACAGAGACATGCTCACCATCGCCCCCGACAGCCGCCACCAGACCGTTCTGACCACCTTCGAGGTCACGCCCGGCACCTGCCAGGACGTGCTCGACCTGCTCACCGCCGCCTATCGGGACGTGATCTCGAAACAGCCGGGCTTCATCGCCGCGGCGCTGCATGTGAACGATGCCCAGACCCGCATCGCCAACTATTCGCAATGGCGCGCGCGCGAGGACTTCCAGGCGATGCTGCGCAGCGACGAGATGCGCGCGCGCAACCGCGAGATCAACGCGCTGTGCAAGGGCTTCGAGCCGGTCATGTACGACGTCGCGACCGTCCTGTGATGGGCGGGCAGCAGCCGGAAACCGACGATCTCGCCGCCGAGGTCCGGGCGCTGCGCACCGAGGTGGCGCGGCTCAACAGCCACCGTTTCGTGCGTATCCACAACAACCTGCCGCGCCTGCTCGCCTTCAATTTCGCGCGTGGGCTGGCGGTGGGGCTGGGCACGGTTCTGGGGGCGACGGTGCTCTTGTCGGTGGTGGTCTGGTCGCTCAGCCAGATCGAGTTTCTGCCGATCATCGGCGAATGGGCGGCCCAGATCGCCGAGCAGATGCGCGCCGCGCAGGAGTAGGCGCGGGGCCGTGATCTGGATCAAGGCGGGATGCGCCGTTTCGCGCGAGACTGCGGCATGACAACGCGAAAGGACACTCCCATGTATGCTCACGTTCTGGTGCCCGTTTCCTTCGATACCGAGCGCGACAGCGCCGGGGCCCTCGCCGTCGCGCGGCTGCTTGCCGGGGATGGCGGGCACATCAGCCTGCTGCACGTGATCGAGCAGGTGCCCGCCTATGCCGCTTCCTACCTGCCCGCGGGCTATCAGAGCGACGCGCGCAGGACGATCGAGACCCGCCTCGGCGAACTGGCCGACGGGCTGCCCGATGCCAGCGCCCACGTGGTCGAGGGCCATTCGGGGCGCACGATCCTGGACTGGGCCGAGAGCCACAAGCCCGACTGCATCGTGATCGCGAGCCACCGTCCCGGCATGCAGGATCTGCTGCTCGGCTCGACCGCGGCCAAGGTTGTGCGCCACGCCGCCTGCGCGGTACATGTGATCCGCTGACGCACGGGGCTTGCCGGGCGATCCGGCAGCCCCCACATCTCTCCTGAACTTGGAACAAGCAGGAGAATGCCGATGCAATGCCCGATCGACGGAGCCGAACTGGTCATCGCCGAACGCGCCGGGGTCGAGATCGACTATTGCCCGAAATGCCGGGGGGTCTGGCTCGACCGCGGTGAACTCGACAAGATCATCGACCGCTCGGCCGCGGCGGACATGCCCCCGCCGCGCGATCACCGCGACGGCGGCCACCGCGACGATTACGGCGGCAAACCGCGCAAGAAGCGCGGCGGCTTTCTCGAAGACCTGTTCGACTTCTGACACGCGGCTTGCCCGCCCGCCCGAGGCAGGAGTAGAAGGCGGTCATGGCCCCTGCCCTGACCGCCTTCTTCGCGCTCGTGATCGCACTCCTGACACTGCTGCCCCAGGCACCGGGCCCGCAGGGCATCCCCGGCTTCGACAAGCTTGCCCATACCGCCGCCTTCGCGGTGCTAGCCATGCCGATGGCATGGTGCCATCCGCACTGGTGGCGGGCCGTGGCGCTTGCCGTGCTCGCCTATGG
>CAJXKX010000450.1 GCA_913055965.1 uncultured Roseovarius sp. | reverse complement strand
CAAAGACCGCGATCAGCAGCGCGCCCGCGACGCAGGCGCGGATCGCGATGGCGCGGCGGCGGGCGCTGTCCATGCCCTGCGTCAGCGCCACGAAGAGCGGCGTCATCCCGATCGGGTCGACGATGACGAAGAGCGCGACGAAGGCGGTGATCAGAAAGGCGGTGTCCATGCGTGCGGTGTCCTTCGGGGTCAGGGCCGCGTTGCACCACGCGCGCGCCCGTTTGCCAAGCGGTTTCTGCGGGTGGGTCCGGGGGAAAGCTGGCGCATGGCAGCACCGGGCCGAGCGGCCCGGACCACGCATCATCCGTCGCCATCCCCTTGTGCCAGCGCCGCCGCCATGATCGCCGCCGCCCGGCGCAGCGTCTCCGCCTCGTCCCCGAGCGCGCGGTCCCAGTCCGCGAGGATCGCCCGGCACAGCCCCATCAGCCGCGTCCCCGCCCCGGTAAAGCGCACGAGGCTCTGGTTGCGGCGGTCCGGGTCGGGGGCGAGCGCGAGATAGCCCAGCCCGGCCAGCGCCGCCGCCTGCCGGTGCGCCGCCTGCCGGCTCACCCCGGTGCGGCGGGCCGCCTCCGAGGTCGTGGTCTCGCCGCAGATCAGCGCGGCGAGAAAGGCCAGTTGCGCGGGGCTGAGCGCGATACCGTGCTCCTCTGCCAGCACCTCGGACAGGCGCCGCGTCACCCGGTCCTGATAGCCGCGCGCGGCGTGATAAAGGCGCAGCGTCAGGCTGTCGGCCATTTCTGTTGTCAACTTTGTTGACGTCTTAGAGGTTCGGGGTGTATCGTCAATCATGTTGACAACAATGGAGGTCTCCGATGACACTTGCAACCGTCTTGCGGCTCAATGCGCTGTCGTGCCTGGGGTTCGGGCTGGTTTTCCTGCTGGCACCGGGGGCGGTGGCCACGGCGCTCGGCACCCCGCCCGGCTGGGTCATCGCCGCGCTCGGGGCGGGGCTTCTGGGCAACGCTCTGCTGTTGTGGCTCAGCGTGCGGGGCGGGCGCGCACCGCGCCGCGCCGAGGTGCTGTTCTTTTCGCTGGGGGATGCGGGCTGGGTGGTGGCGACGCTGGCGCTGATCCTGGGCGGGGTCTGGATCGTCACGCCCGGCGGGCGCATCGCCGCGCTCGCGGTGGCGGCGATGGTCGGCGCGCTCGGGCTTGCGCAATGGCGGCGCTTGCCGAAATCCGCAAGCGTCGCGCGCGCCGCGCCCTGAATCGTGCGCCTCGCGCTCAGCCCTCGGCCCGTTCCAGCCGGGCGAGGGCATCCTCCCACAGGCTTTCCGCGCGCAGGATGCCTTCCTCGATCTCGGCGTATTTGCGTTGCCAGGTGGCCAGCGTGCCGGGGTCCTCGTAGATGTCCGGGTCCGCCAGCTTGCGGGCGACCTTGCCTTCCATCTCCATCAGCTTGTCCACCCGCGCCTCGCAGGCGCGCACCTCTTGCCGCAGCTTGAGGATGGTGTCACGAGATGGTTTTTCTTTCTTCTTTTCCGGCTTTTGCGTTGGCTTCCTGATGTTCTCCTGAGGGGACAGAAGCAGCGTGCGATAGCTGTCCAGATCTCCCTCATAGGGGGTCACCGTGCCGCCCTTGACCAGCCAGAGCCGATCCGCCACGAGACTCAGCAGGTGCATGTCGTGGCTCACGAGGATAATCGCGCCGGTATAGGCGGTCAGCGCCTCGACCAGCGCCTCGCGGCTCTCGATATCGAGATGGTTGGTCGGCTCGTCGAGGATCAGCATATGCGGCGCATCCACCGTCGCCAGCATCAGCGACAGCCGCGCCTTCTGCCCGCCGGACAGGTTTTGCACAATGGTTTCCGCCTGTTGCGGGCCGATGCCAAAGCCCGCGAGCCGCGCCCGCAGCCGCGCGGGCGTCTCGGTCGGGCGCAGACGCCGGATGTGGTCGAGCGGCGTTTCGTCGATATGCAACTCGTCCACCTGGTGCTGCGCGAAATACCCCGCGCGCAGCCGCCCGGCCTTGTGGATACGGCCCTCGATCAGATCAAGTTTGCCCGCCAACAGCTTGGAAAGCGTGGATTTTCCCTCACCGTTGCGACCCAGAAGCGCAATCCGGTCATCCTGGTCGATGCGCAGGTCGAGACGGCTCAGAACCGCCGTGCCGTCATAGCCCACGGACGCCCCCTCCAGCCGCAGGATCGGCGGCGACAGCTCTTCGGGCTCGGGAAAGGAGAGCTCGGTATAGGGCAGCAGATCACCGCGGTCGTAAGCGTCCTGAATGTCGCCGGCGGGGTCGGCGAAGTTGCCGCCCGAACTCTGCGTGGCACCGGCGGCCGGTTCCGGCTCGTTGCCGACCAGAAGCGCCGCAAGGTTCAGCGGAGGAACCTCGACACCTTCGACGACCAGCTGCGGAACGTCCACGGCACCGTTCTGGATGACATAGCGCGTGCCATCGTCCGCGACGATGACGAGATCCCGCCCGACGACCTGAAGATCATCGAGGGAAACTTCCGGCGGGAGAACGACAAGGTTGTTCGCGTCGGGCGTGAGATAGACGATCTGGCCGGAGACTGCGCCGCGGCCCGCGGCATTGTCTTCACTCTGGCCTTGTGTGTCCTTCCCAACGGACGTTTCACGGGGT
>CAJXKX010000449.1 GCA_913055965.1 uncultured Roseovarius sp. | reverse complement strand
CAACACCGACACGCTCTTCGCCACCGACAGCGCGCGCATTCACCCCGCCGGCCAGCAGCGGCTGCGCGAGTTCTTCCAGAGCGCGGGGGCCGTGTCCTACACGATCACCGGCCACACCGACAGCCGCGCCTCGGACGAGTACAACATGCGCCTGTCGCACAACCGCGCCAACGCGGTGGCCTCGGTGGCGCGCAGCGTCGGCGCGCGTATCGCGGATGTACGCGGCTATGGCGAGCGGATGCCCAAGGCGTCGAACGCCACCGCCGAGGGCATGGCGCAGAACCGCCGTGTCGAGATCATGTGCTGGCGCTGAGGGGATTTGTCATGAGCGTTTTCAAGATTGCATTCGCCCTGCCGGTGATCGGCGTCCTCTCGGCCTGCGGCCATGGAAGCGTCGGGCCCGACAAGAGCGTCGATCGCGGCCTCGACAGCAAGCATCTCAGCCAGTTGCAGGCGGGGATCTGGGTCGATCCCAACGGCTGTGACCACTGGATCATCGACGACGGCGTCGAGGGCTATCTGTCGCAGCGGCTCGACAAGTTCGGCAAGCCGGTCTGCTCGGGAGTTGCCCCGCCGACGGTGGCGACGGGGCCGTTCAAGCAGGGCAGCCGCGTGTCAGATCCGCTGTGAGCGGGACGAGCCGCATCGGGCACGGGGGCGCGGGGCCGGGCGGCTTCGCGCCTTTTGCATGCTTGTCGCTTGCGCCCGGCGGCACATCTTGGCAGGGTCGCCATGCAACGCTGATCCTGGGAGACCTGTTTGGGTAACACCGCAACGCCCCCCGCCCCCGGCCCCGATTCGATTCACGAGACGGCGGTCGAATTTCCAGACAACAAGCTGCTGATCGACCTGTGCGGCGAGTATGACCGCAACCTTGCCGAGATCGAGCGTGTCCTCGGCGTGCAGATCGTGCGGCGCGGCAACCTTCTCTCGGTGCTGGGAGACGAGACCCCCGCCGCCGAGGCGGCGGGCGTGCTCAACGCGCTCTATGCCCGGCTGGAGGGCGGCAAGGAGGTGGCCTTCGCCGATGTGGACCGCGAGTTGCGCATGGGCGGGGACGATGCCGAGAGCGGCGGGCTCGACGGCGATCAGCTGGAGATGTTCAAGGGCGGGGCTGTCGAGATCCGCACCCGCAAGAAGCTGGTGGAGCCGCGCACCGACGCGCAGAAGGCCTATGTGAAATCGCTCTTCGCGCATGAGCTGGCCTTCGGCATCGGGCCTGCGGGCACCGGCAAGACCTATCTGGCCGTCGCCGTCGGCGTGAACATGTTCATCGAGGGCCATGTGGACCGGATCATCCTCGCGCGTCCGGCAGTGGAGGCGGGCGAGAAGCTGGGCTATCTGCCCGGCGACATGAAGGACAAGGTCGATCCCTACATGCAGCCGCTCTATGACGCGCTGAACGATTTCCTGCCGGGCAAGCAGGTGGCCAAGCTCATCGAGGAAAAGCGCATCGAGATCGCGCCGCTCGCCTTCATGCGGGGGCGCACGCTGTCGAATGCCTTTGTCGTGCTCGACGAGGCGCAGAACGCCACCTCGATGCAGATGAAGATGTTTCTCACCCGGCTGGGCGAGGGCTCGCGCATGGTCATCACCGGCGACCGGACGCAGATCGACCTGCCACGCGGCGTGCCCTCGGGGCTGTCGGATGCCGAGCGGCTGCTCGGGACCATTCCGCAGATCAGCTTCAACTACTTCACCGCGCGCGACGTGGTGCGCCACCCGCTGGTGGCGGCTATCATCGAGGCGTACGAGAACGATGGCTGAGCGATGCCGGTCGAGGTGATCGTCGAAGAGCCGCGCTGGCAGGCAGAAGGGCTCGAGGCGCTGGCCGGGCGCGCCGCATCGGCGGCGCTGGTGCATCTGGGGCTCGATCCCGACCTGTGGGAAATCAGCCTGCTGGCCTGCGACGATTCGCGCATCATGGCGCTCAACGGCGATTTCCGGGGCAGGCGCGCGGCCACCAACGTGCTGAGCTGGCCCGCCGAGGACCTCGCGCCAGAAGAGCCCGGCGCGCGCCCCCACCCGCCCGAGGCGGGCATCGAGCCTGCGCTGGGCGACATCGCCATCGCGTACGAGACCTGCGCGCGCGAGGCGCAGGAGGCGGGGCGTCCGCTCGCCGATCACGCCACGCATCTGGTGGTGCACGCGGTGCTGCACCTTCTGGGCTACGACCATATCCGTGACCCGGATGCAACGCTCATGGAAACAACCGAGATCGCCATACTTGGCAAGCTGGGGGTTCCTGACCCATATAGTTCGGATATCGGGGAGACTGCCCCACCCACCTGAGACGAGACGGATGGACGAGAGCATAGAGGGATCACCTGGCGCGGCGCGGAGCGCGCAGCCCGAGGGCCGGGACGACAGCCGGACGGATAACGAGGAGACGGGCGGGTTCTTCCGCCGTGTCATCGGCATTTTCAACACCAGCGAAGACGAGGACGAGGCGGAGACCGCGGAGGGCCCTTCGGGCGCCACGGTGTTCGGCGTCGATCGGCTGCGCGATGTCACGGTCGAGGATGTGGCCATCCCCACCGCCGAGATCGTCGCGGTGCCGGTGGATATCGGCCTCGGCGACCTGGTGCAGGTC
>CAJXKX010000448.1 GCA_913055965.1 uncultured Roseovarius sp. | reverse complement strand
CCTGCCGCTCGCGCACCTGCCGGGCGATTTCGCGCGCGCGGGCATGGGCGCGCACGACCCCCGCCACCGAATTGACATCGGCCACCGCCACCCCCGCGAGGCCGAGGGCGGCGGCGCGCTCCATGTATTCCTCGGGGTGGGCGGCCCCGGTGAGGAAGGTAAAATTCGTGGTGGCGGAAAGTTCGGCGAACATGGGGAGATTCGGTCAGGTAGCTGGTCCACATGATATTCACGTTTTGTTCCTTTGTGGAGTCGGATGCCCACCCTGCGACAAAACCGGCCCCTGCCGCCTCGAGACTTCACAAATTCGTGATCTCGCATATAAGCGGAGCCCGGAAAGGCGGGGACATGACGGGCAGGCACGGCATGGTCAGAGGATGGGCGCGCGGCGGCGCGGCGGTGCTTCTGGCGCTGATCCTCGCGCTGCGGGTCGCGGCGCTGCCTTTGGTGATGGCGGGCGGCGCGCCCGGCCCCGGCATGATGGCGATCTGCACCGGGGCCGAGATCATCTATGTCCCCATCGGCGGCGGCCCGGCCGAACCCGCGCCTGACGCGGCTCACGACCCCTGCCCCGCCTTCGGCATCGTCGCGGCCCTCGCCCTGCCCGAGACCGCTGGTTTTCTCGCCCACGCCGGGCGTCACGTCACGCTGGCCGCCCTGCCCCGCCACGCTGCCGCCCCCGACGCACGCCCCGAGACCGCGCACCGCCCCCGCGCCCCGCCCCTCGCCTGATCTGACCTCGACACATTCCGAACAGATCACCGGGCCGCCCCTGCGCGCCCGATTCCGAAGGACGACAGAATGCTCAAACGAACCCTTGGCGCGGCGCTGGCCTGCGCCGGGCTGCTGGCCGGTATGGCCACGGCCCAGACCATGACCCCGATGACCATGCAGGCGAGCGGCGCGATGCCCCACGATCATGCCCGCCACCACATGCACCGCCACGGCCCCGTGGGCCTGCCGGGGCGCCACCAGATCCCCGAGGGGCGGCTGGTGCTGATCTACCGGGCGGGGGCGATGGCGATGTCAGGCATCCGCTCGGGCACCGAAGATCTCGATGCCGCGACGCTGGTGACGACGGTGCCCAATGCCTTTGCGGGCATGCCGGGCCAGCCGCCCACCATCCGCATGGCCCCGGTCGAGATGACCGGGCAGATGCACATGCTGGGGGCGATGTATGGCGCGAGCGACCAACTCACCCTCATGGGCATGCTGCCCTATGTGAAGAAATCCATGACCATGCGGACCTATGCCGGACCGGCAGGCACCGCCGTGCTGGGACAGAGCACAACGAAAAGCAACGGGCTGGGCGATATCCGTCTCGGCGCGCTCTGGTCGCTGCATAAGGACGGGCGCAGCCGCGCGGCGCTCGGCCTCGGGCTCAGCCTGCCCACCGGCTCGATCACCGAGACGGGGCAAATGCTCAGCCCGATGGGCACCACCCCCACCATGCGGCTCGCCTATTCGATGCAGCTTGGCTCGGGCACCTACGATCTGCACCCGGCCCTGACATGGGAGAGCGGGCGCGGCGCGGTCAACTGGGGGGCGCAGGCGCGCGGGATCGTCCGGCTGGGCGAGAATGACGAGGGCTACCGGCGCGGCCACGAGGCGGCGGTTTCGGGCTGGCTCAGCTATCGCGCGGCACCGTGGATCAGCTATTCGGGGCGGGTGGAATACCGCCATGCCGGGCGCATCCACGGGCGCGATCCGCGCATCATGGGGCCGTCGCTCGGGGCCGATCCGCGCAATTACGGCGGTCGGTTCGTGACGCTCCATGCCGGTGCCGATCTCGCACCCCGAAAGGGCCCGCTGAAGGGGCACCGGATCGGGGTGGAACTGGGGCTGCCGCTCCATCAGGACCTGAACGGGGTGCAGTCGAAAACGGACTGGACCCTCGCGCTGGCCTGGCGCAAGCCGTTCTGAGGACACCGGGCGAGGGGCGCGCGAGGCCCCTCGCCTTCTGCCCCCGTCCTACCGCCCGTGACTGCGGTCGTAGCCGTTGCGCGGGGGGCTTTGCCAATCGCCCAGCGCCCCCGGCGCAGGCGCGAAGACCTCGACCAGAAGCGGGAAACATGCCGCCGTGTCGCTTGTATGCTCGGACGAGCAATCGCCGCCCGGGCAGGCGCTGAGCGCGCCCAGAAGGTCGATCTCGGCGAAGAACTCCAGATGGTCGCCTAGGCGGACCGGCGAGGCCTTCATGAAATATTGCCCCGTATCGCGGGTGAATCCGGTGCACATGAAGACGTTGAGCACGTCATGCACATGGGGCTCGGCCTCTGCCAGCGGCACGCCAAGCGCGTCCGCCACCGCGCGCGTCAGGTTGGAATGGCAGCAATGGTGATACTGCACTCCCGACAACAGATTGCCGGTATAGGGATCGCAGCGCGTGCCGATCACGTCATGGACCGAGCCGCCGAAATCGTCGATCCCGTACCAGCCGAGCGTATCCGCGACGATGGTCGCCATCGGGCGCAGATGCGGAAAGGACGACCAGAGCCGCTCGCCGGTGGTCACATGCGTGCCGTGCAGCGCGCGCGTCTTGCCGGAATAGAACCGCTCCGACAGATCATGCGCGTTCCACAGGTTGAGATCGCCCACCT
>CAJXKX010000447.1 GCA_913055965.1 uncultured Roseovarius sp. | reverse complement strand
CCTGCTGGTGATCAACCTGCCGCTGGTCGGTCTCTTCGCGCGGATGCTGACGATCCCGCAGCACTACCTGACGCCACTGATCGCGATCCTCGCCTTCGTGGGCATCTACACCATCGTGGGCAACCCGTTCGACCTGCTGCTGATCACCGGGCTGGGCGTGTTCGGGTGGCTGCTGCGCAAGCTCGATTTCTCGCTCGCGCCGGTGATCCTCGGCTTCGTTCTGGGCGGGCTGTTCGAGGGCAACCTGCGCCGCGCCCTGTCGATTTCGGGCGGCGACTGGAGCATCCTTGTGGCCGATCCCAAGAGCGTCACGCTCTACGTGCTGGCGGCGCTCGTGGTGGCGTTGCCGCTCTGGCTGTCGCGGCGGTCGCGGCGGCTGGCGGGCGCGGGCTGAGCGATGGGGCGAACGCTCGCGGCCTGGGTCACGGCGCTTGCGGCTGGGCTCGCGGGGGCGGGGCTCGCCGCGGGGCTCGGGCTGCCTGCGGGCGCGCTCATCGGCAGCACGCTGGCGGTGGCGCTGGCCGCCGCGCTGCGCCTGCCGGTGGCGGTGCCCGAACGGCTGCGCGATCTGGGCTTCGCGGTGATCGGCATCTCGCTCGGCTCGGGCGTGACGCGTGAGGTCTGGGCACAGGTCGCGCTCTGGGGGATGAGCCTCGCGATCCTCGTGGTCGCGCTCGTGGTCACGATGCTGGCGGGCGTGGCCTGCCTGACGCGGCTCTTCGGCCTCGATGCCCGCACTGCGACGCTGGCCAGTGCGCCGGGCACGATGTCGAACGTGCTGGCGATCGCCGCCGAGGGGCGCGCCGATGCCACGGCGGTGATGGTGCTGCAGCTCATGCGGCTGCTGATCCTCGTGCTGGCGGTGCCGCCGCTCGCCAGCATCGCCGACCCGGCGGGCAGCGCGGCCAACGCACCCGCGATGGTCATGGGGCCGCTGCCGCTGGCGGGGCTGGTCGCGCTGGCGATGGCGGCGGGCATGGCGGGGGCGCGGCTCGGGGTGCCGGCGGCATGCCTGCTGGCGGGCATGGTGACAAGCGCGCTCGCCCATGCGATGGGGATCGTGCAGGGGGCAGCGCCGGGCTGGGCTGTGTTTCTCGCCTTCGCGCTCACCGGCGCGGTGATCGGCGCACGTATCCGGCATGTCGCGCTGGCGCAGCTTGGCCGTTTCGTGCTGGCAGGCGCGGTTTCGGTCGCGCTCGCGATTGCCGTCTCGGTGGGGTTCGCCTGGCTTGCGGCATGGCTGACGGCGCTGCCCTTCGGGCAGGTCTGGATCGCCTACGCCCCGGGCGGGGTCGAGGCGATGGCGGCGATCGGCCTTGCCCTCGGCTACGATCCCGCCTTCGTCGCGCTGCATCATTTCGCGCGCATCGCGGCACTGGTCGTGATCCTGCCGGTTATGCTGCACCTGATCGCGCGCTGAGAGGCGGACGGCGCGCTACCCCCGGCGCGGGCGGATCACGCAATCGGTGGCGGTCGCACCGCCGGCGTGGACGATCACCGGGTTGATCTCGATCTCGGCCACCGTATCACGCAGGTCCCAGGCAAGTCGCGACAGGGCGGACGCGATCCGCGCCAGCGCATCGGCCGCCAGCGGTGGCCGCCCGCGATAGCCCGCCATCAGCCGCGCCGCCCGCAGCCGCGAGAGGCACGCGGCGGCCTCCGCCTCGGGAAACGGGGCCATCAGCAGGGCATGCTCGGTCAGCAGGTCCACCAGCACGCCCCCGGGCGCGATGCGGATGGCGGGGCCGAAATCGGGGTCGTTGATCGCGCCCAGCGACCACTCGACACCCGGCGGCACCATTTCCGCCACCAGAACCGCGCCACCGAACCGCGACGACAGCGCGTCATGTGCGGCGGCGACGGCCTCCGGCGTCGCCAGCCCCGGCCAGACGCCGCCCGCGTCGGATTTGTGCGACAGCCCCGGCGCGGTCGTCTTGAGGATCACCTCGCGGCCGATCCGCGCGGCGATCTCCAGCGCCTCGTCCCTGCAGCCCGCCAGCCCGTGCGCCGGGCAGGCGATGTCGAAATCCGACAGGAGCGCATAGCCCTCTGCCTCGCCAACCCAGTCGCGGCCCGCCAGCGAATGACGCCACCGGTCCGCCGCGGGGTGCTGCGGGGTTTCGGGACGGAACCGCGCGACCGGGCCGTGCCGATGCAGCGCCCGCACCGCGCCGATCGCGTTCTGCATGCCGCCGATCAGCGGAATGCCCGCGTCGGCGAGGCGCGCGGCAAGGGCGCGGTCGTCGCTGCCCGAGAAATTCGAGACGGCGGCGAGCGGCTTGACCGTCTGCCGCGCGGCGGCGATGAGCGCCTCGGCATGCATCTCGTGCAGGTAGTATTCGCCTCGCCAGTTCAGCACGTAGAGCCCCGTGCCAACGCCCTCGTCCGCCATCATCGCGCTCAGCGCCTCGGTATAGCTGTGCCGCGCATTCAGCCCTGTCCCCCAGGCATCGAGCGGGTTGTCGGCCCGCAGACCGGGCTCGAGAGCCGCCTGCACGCGGGCGCGCGTCTCGCCAGAGAGAGGGGCATACCCGAGGCCCGCCTCCTCGGCCATGTCGGCCATCAGCTCGCGCTATTTTCTGGCCGACAAGCATCATGAAA
>CAJXKX010000446.1 GCA_913055965.1 uncultured Roseovarius sp. | reverse complement strand
AGCGCGGTCTTGCCCGGAATGCGGCTCTCGGCGGGGTGGTGGCGGGGGATCGCCTCGAGCCCCACGCGCCCGCCCAGCCGGGTCAGCAGATCGGCCAGCCCGTCGCGCACCGCCCCCTCCGTCCCGCGTGTCTGCTCGGGGACAATGCGCTCGGTCTGCGGCGCATCGAGGCGCAGCATGTCGATGCCGAACCCCGCGTCGATCCCCTCCAGCCGCGGCACCAGCAGCGCCAGCAAGGCCTGCGGATCGCGCATCGGCCGCGCCAGCCGCAGCACCACCGCCTGCATCCCGCCATCGGTGCCGCGCGCCTCGAGCCGCAGGGCGCGCGCGCCCTCGCCACGATCGGCCAGCCGCGCGCAGAGCCGCGCCAGAAGCCGCGCCGCCCCCTCGCGCAGATCGTCGAGCAGCCCGATGGGCTCGGGCAGGCTCAGCCGCACGGCCAGCGGCGGCGGCGGCGCAATGGCCGAGAGCGGCTCGGGCACGACGCCCAGCGCCTGGTCGAGCCGCTGCATCAGGACGGGGCCGAAGCGCCGCCCCAGCGCCGCGCGCGGCTGCCCCGCCAGATCGCCGATCCGCCGCAGCCCCAGCCGCCCCAGATCCCCGGCCAGCCCGCCGGGCAGGCGCAGCGCCGCCACCGGCAGGGGGGCCAGCACGGTGTGAAGCTGCCCCGGCGGCGCGAGGATCACCGGCGCGGCGGCGCGCGGTGCCGCCCGGCCCTGCCATGCGCCGCGCCTTGCGGCGCGGGCGCGGGTGGCGCGGGCCTCCTGCTCGATGGCATCGCCCGAGCGCCCGGGCGCCGCCCCCTGCCCCGCAAAGCGCGCCAGCGCCCAGGCCGCGCCGGGCGTGTCGGCGATGGCGCAGCGCGCCGACAGCCCGAGCCCTGCGGCCTCGTCCACCACCGCCCGCCCCAGCGCCGCCTCGCCGCCGAAGAGATGCGCGCAGCCGGTGATGTCGAGCATCAGCCCGTCCTCGCTCGCCCCCACCAGCGGCGTGTAGCGGTCGCACCAGCGCGCCAGCGCGCGCAGCAGCTCGGCGTCGGCCTCCGGCTCGGCGGGCCGGGCGTCGAGCGTCGGGATCAGCGCCCGCGCGTCGGCCAGTTTCTGGCCCTGGAACAGGCCCAGGGCCTCGGCCCCGGGCTCATGGGCCACGATCCGCTGGGTGTTCTGCGCCATCTCCACCAGCACCAGCGGCGGCGCGTCCGCGGGCCGCCCGTCGCAGATCCACGACCTGCCCCAGCGGGCGCGGGCCAGCCGGTCGGTCGGCAGATGCGGCAGGGCGATCGAGAGGTATCTCGCGTTCTGTCTCGCCATGATCGAAAGCCTTGCGTTTGGGGTTCCAGACGATCGCCCAGGTGCCCGAGCGCCCGTCGCGGGCGCGCTCCAGCACCAGGCGGAATTGCGGCAGGCCGATGCCCGCCGGAAAGGCGCGGTCGGGGGGCGAGGGCAGCGGCTCCACCCGCCAGCGGGTCAGGGCGGCGCTGGCCTCCTCGACGCCGCTCTGGCGCAGCAGCAGCACGGTCACCCCGCTCTCCTGCGCGCGCAGCATCAGCCGCCGCGCCGCCACCCGGTCATAGCGCCGTGGGTTGCCGTGCAGGTGCAGCACCACCGCCGCCAGGTCGGTACAGCGCGCCCCCTGCTCGGCGGCCCAGAGCGCGGTCTGCACGTCGACCGGCGTGACCAGCGTGATCCGCCCCGGCTCGACGCCGTACTGCGCGATCCCGTCGGGGCAGAGTAGCCCGGCATCGGGCACCACGCCCGGGTCGCTGACCCACAGCACGCGCCCGCCCCGCCCCGCCAGCAGCCCCGCCGGTCGTCCACCGCGCGCACGCCGAGGGGCAGCCGCGCCGGCCCCTTTCCGGGCCGGGGATGCAGCGACAGCCGGTCGAGGACCGAGGCGCCGGCGAGGCTGGTCATGGGCGACTCCCGAGTCGGATGTTCCTGTTATGTTCTCATTAAATGCCGCAAGCCGGGGGCGAGTCAATCGGCGATCTCGGGGGTGAAATCCGGGGCCGGCAAGCGTATGGCAAACGTCTGGCAAGCGGAGGGGCAGATGACGGGCGGGAGGGTATTGTGATCCGCGCCTGCCGACTGGCGCCGCCGGCGGTAGGGCGGGCATTTCCTGCCCACCCCTCACCACCAATACCCGGCACCGGGCGACGATCCCGCACGGAACGGGCTGGGGAAAACCCACCGTCTCGGGTATCCTCACGCCGGAAACACCGGCGCCGGGGACGAGACGACGCAGGTAGCGGCGAGGCCCACCATGACAACCGATATCGACCACCTCCGCGAAACCATCCGCATCGCGGCGGAAAGCCGGGCGCGGGGCGACCACCCCTTCGGCGCCGTGCTGGTCGGGCCGGACGGCGCGGTGCTGCTCCGCTCGGGCAACACCTTCTCCACCGATGGAGGAACCGGCCATGCCGAGGCCAACGTCGCGCGGGCGGCCGCCCGGCTGCATGCGCCGGACTTCCTGTCGAAATGCACCCTCTACGGCTCGGTGGAGCCGTGCTGCATGTGCGCCGGGGCCTGCTACTGGGCCGGGATCGGCACGGTCGTCTTCGGCCTGACCGAGAAGCGGCTGGCCGAGCTGACCGGCGACA
>CAJXKX010000445.1 GCA_913055965.1 uncultured Roseovarius sp. | reverse complement strand
TGGCGCTCGCGCTGATCGGCGAGGCGCTGGCCGACGGGCGCGACCTCAATCTCGAGCCGCTGGGCAAGGTGCGGATCAACCGGGTGCGGCAGATGGCCAAGGGCCGCGTCACCGTGGCCCGCATCCGGCAGGCCGCCCCGCGCGCCGACGCGCCGGACGCGCCCGACACGCCGCGTGACAAAGATGCGAAAGAGGGTGTTGCAGACCCCGCGGAGTGACGCTAAAAGCGCGCGCACGGGTGATTAGCTCAGTGGTAGAGCGCTTCGTTCACATCGAAGATGTCAGGAGTTCGAATCTCTTATCACCCACCATCCTACCCCATTGTAATCAAGGAAAACCGTTCCATGGCGGGGTGCCCGTCCGTCTGATGGTTACAAACGGGGAGCATCATGGCGGGCAAGGTCAGGCATTTGGTGACTCGCAGCGGGCGCTACCATGCCCGGCTGGTGGTGTCGAAAGAGCCTCGCGGGATCGTCGGGAAAACCGAGCTGCGCACCCCTCTTGGGGGAGAGTACCGGCAGGCACTCGAGGCGCTGCCGGGCGCGGTCGCGCAGCTTCGGCATCAAGTTGCACGCGCGGAACCGAAGGCCGGGGCAGGGGGCACGACCACCGCCCCGGCGCGCTCCCCCCTCGCACCGGATCAGATCGCCTACAGCCACTACATGCAGCGTCTCGAGTTCGATGATGATCTGCGCAATGAAGGTCCTGGAGACCCGCCGTCCGGCTGCGGCAGAATGAATCAGGCCGGGGGAGACGGCGCGCATCTGATGCGGCTTTGACCTATGCTTGCGCCCATGCCCGCCACCGCGACCAACGACCGGTCCGGCATCGATCCTGTTCCGGCAAAGCGATGCCTTGCCATCCTGCCGTTCAAAAAGGGCGGCGCCATCCGAAAGCGAACGCATTGGAGCCGGAATCGGGATTGAGCAGACCGAAGGCATCCGATCTGTGATGAACCCTGATGAACACTTCATCCCCTGCATCGCCGACGGAAAACGCCGTTTCCGCGAACCAGTATACCAGCGTCCTTGCCGAGTCGCCGCGCACGGCGACTTCGAGTTCCGGCACCCTTGTCGTATGAGACAGGCCCAGCCCGACACCGAGGCTCTCAAGCGCGGGAAAGAACGAAAGTTCCGGGTGGTGACGGATGGTGACAGGCAGAACGAACTCCAGAAACTCCTGGTCGCCGAAGTGAAGATTGACCTGGACTTCGGCCCCGAGGGACCACGGGCTGCGACCGATCCGCCTGTCATAGGCGAGCACGGCACCGGCAAAGTAATTGTCGGCAAAGTCATACTGGCCGGGCCGCAGCAAATCATTCGCCCGGTTGTTCGTCATGTTCCCTGCAAACACTCCCGCGGACCAGGTGCCCGACCCGTGATGCTCCGGCCCGGCCCCTGCCGGATCGGCGCACAGGATCAGCGGGGTGCAGAGGAGCGTGGCAGCCCATAATGCGGTCTTCATGCGCGATGCCTCTCGTTCGGTCGGGTGTCGCTCCCTGCATACCCCGAGGAGTATCCGACGACCATGGGTGTCACGCTGGAGGTGCCATTCGGTGGTCATGCCGACCCTCCCGCGCGGGCCCGGTGTCTGCATGCCCTGTCTCGCGGCCATCCCGCCCCTCCTGTCAACGCCGCTTGCGCGTTCCGGGAAAATGCCGCAGGGACTGTGCCATAACCCGGCCCGCTTCACATGGAAAAGAGAGCATTTCGATGAGCACCCCTGCGCTTTTCACCCCCGTCCGGATCGGCTCGCTCGAACTGGAGAACCGGATCGTCATCGCACCCATGTGTCAGTATTCGGCACAGGATGGTCAGCTCAACGACTGGCACCTGATGCACTATGGTCAGCTGGCCATGTCGGGGGCGGGACTGCTGATCTTCGAGGCGACCGCCGTGACACCCGAGGGGCGGATCTCGTGGGCCGATGCCGGGCTTTACGATGACGCGACCGAGGCCGCGATGAGCCGCGTCGTGCAGGCCGTGCGGCGATGGGCGCCCCCCATGCCGCTGGCGCTGCAACTCGCCCATGCCGGTCGCAAGGCGAGTTGTGCACAGCCATGGAAGGGGGGCAGGCAACTGCCCGCCGATGATCCGCGCGGCTGGCAAACCGTCGCGCCCTCGGCGCTGCCCTTTGCCTCGGACGACAGGCCTCCGCTGGCGCTCGACGCTGCGGCTCTGAAACGTCTGGTCGAGGATTTCGCCACGGCGGCGCGCCGCGCGGCACGCCTCGGGTTCGACGCGATCGAACTGCATGCCGCGCATGGCTACTTGCTGCATCAGTTCCTGTCGCCCCTGTCGAACGCACGCACGGATCACTACGGCGGTAGCCTGGAAAACCGCATGCGCCTGCCGCTCGAAGTCTTCGAAGCCCTGCGTGCCGCGTTTCCGGCGGATCGCCCCGTCACGGTGCGGGTATCGGGGACCGACTGGGTTGATGGGGGCTGGGATATCGACCAGACGATCGCATTCGCGCGGGAGCTGGAGCGGCTGGGCTGCGCGGCCGTTCATGTCTCGAGCGGTGGTCTGGATCCGCGCCAAGCGATCCCCGCAGGCCCGAACTACCAGGTGCCGCTTGCCCGGGCGGTGCGCGCTGCCGTGGA
>CAJXKX010000444.1 GCA_913055965.1 uncultured Roseovarius sp. | reverse complement strand
CCAGCCCGAGACCCCGGCCGCCCCGCGCCTGCGCCCGATGCTTCTGGTGGCGCGCTCGCCGCTCGCCACGGCGGGCGTTCTGGTGGCTGCCCTCTCCTCGGCCTCGTTCCGCATGGTGGGCCCGCTCTACGGCCAGCAGGTGGGCCTCGCCGTGGACCAGATCGCGGGCTTTCTCGCGGTCTTCGTGCTGGGCGGCGCCGTGGCGCAATACCCCGTGGGCTGGCTCGCCGACCGCTACGACCGCCGCTGGGTGCTGATCGGGCTGTCGGTGGCCGCGATCCTGTCCAGCGTCACCACCGCGATGACCCATGACCTGAGCACCGCGGGCGTGCTGGCGACGGCCTTTTTCTTCGGGCTGACAACCTTCCCGATCTACTCGGTCTGCGCCGCCCATGCCCATGATTTCGCAGACAGTTCCGAGCGGGTGGAGCTGTCGGCGGCGCTGATGTTCTTCTTTGCCGTGGGGGCGATGGCGGCCCCGCTCATGGCCTCTGCGCTGATCGAGCATTTCGGCCCCGGCGCGATGTTCGCCATGATCGCCGCGGGGCATGCGGGGCTTGTGCTGTTCGGCCTGCTGCGGATGCGCGCGCGCCCCGCCGCCGAAGCGCGCACGCCCTATGTCTGGTCGCCGCGCACCTCGTTCCTCATCGGCCGCCTGACCGGTCGCAGCCGCGACCGCGACTGAGCGCTACCCCTGCTGCGCCTCCTCGGCCGCGCTTTCCTCGGCGGCCTCGACATACCATTCCTGCGCCGCGGCCAGCGCCACCGGCGAGCCGGTGGGCGACACGCCCAGATATGCCCCGGTCTCGTCCACCGGCACCGAGGGCCGCCGTGTCATGCGCCACCCGGCATAGACCGCGATCAGCGTGAACAGAGCCGCGAGGAACATCCAGAACCCGTGCGGGCCCACCATGTCCATCAACTGCCCGGTCACCATCGGCCCGGCGATCGCCCCCGTCCCGTAGACGAAGACCAGCCCCCCCGAGGCCGAGGCCATGTCCTCGACCTGCAGGAAATCGTTGGTATAGGCGATGAACAGCGAATAGAGCGGCGAGGCCATGCCGCCCATCACGAAGCCCAGCACCAGCAGCGTTTCGAACTCCACCCCCAGAAACGCGCCCACCCCGGTACTGAGCGCGCCGACAGAGGCCACTCCGAGGATCAGCCAGCGCCGGTCCATCCGGTCCGACAGCCACCCGATGGGCATCTGGAACGCCACCGCGCCGGCAAAGATCGCCGCGACGAAGCCGCTGATCTGCGCCACGCTCAGCCCCGCCTGCGCGCCATAGACCGAAGCCATGCCGAACTGCGCCGCGAAGATGCCGCCGAGGATCAGCATGCCGACACTCGCCAGCGGCGAACTGTCATAGAGCTGGCGCAGGGTCATCGGCTTGTCGGTCTCGAAGGCGGGCGTGGGCGAGGCCGACAGCAGGATCGGCGCGAAACTGAGCGAGACGAGGATCGAGGGCACCACGAACAGCAGGTAGCCCTCTGCCCCGCCGAGATTCATCAGCCCCTGCGCGGCGATGATCCCCGAGGTCTGCGCGATCATGTAGGCCGACAGTATCTTGCCCCGCGTGGTGTTGGTGGCGGCGTTGTTGAGCCAGCTTTCGGCGGTCACGTAGACACCGGCGAGGCAGAAGCCCAAAAGCACCCGGATCACCGTCCAGCTATAGGGATCGGTCAGCACCGGAAAGGCGATGAGCCCCGCCGACAGGAACGAGCCCAGCGCCGCAAACACCCGCACGTGCCCCACCCGCCGGATCATCTCGGGCGTGGCCCGGCTGCCGGCGAGGAAGCCCAGGAAATAGGCCGAGGTGATGATCGACAGCTCCAGCGTGTCAAAGCCCTCGATGCCGCCGCGCACGCCCATCAGCGTGGCCTGCATGCCGTTGCCGATCATCACCAGCATCATGCCCAGCAAGAGGGCCCATACCGATCCCAGAACCTTGAACATCGCGGCGTCTCCCCTGGTATCCGGCCCGTTTCGCCCGCGCCGCTACACGGGCCGCGAGGCTGCGTCAAACCGGTTTCCGGCGCCGCGCCCGACACCCGCCCGCGCTGCGCAAATATGCGGCAGGCCGGTGCGCGGGCTCTGGTCCTTTGGGCACGGGACGGGTAAACGCGGGGGCACGACATTCACGGCATCCAAGGCGACAAAGGCAGTCCGGCACGATGGCACGTCACCTCATCACCTCGGCGATCCCCTATATCAACGGGATCAAGCATCTGGGCAATCTCGTGGGATCGCAGCTTCCCGCCGATCTCTACGCGCGCTACCTGCGCGGACGCGGCCACGAGGTGCTCTATCTCTGCGCCACCGACGAACACGGCACCCCCGCCGAGCTCGCCGCCGCCAAGGCGGGGAATACCGACTCGTTCGTGATGTCGGTCGACGTCGGGTTCAAGCTCGAGGAAAAGGGCAGTGGCCGCGTCTTCCTGAAGTTCGGCGATTATATCAAGGACTTCCACACTCATATCCTCTACGCGACGACCGACTTCCGGGAAAAGAACCCGGACGCGATCCGGCGTTTCCTCAAGGCATGGTTCGAGACGGTCGCGCTGATCAAGAAGGACAAGTCCGTCATGGTGAAGACGGCCGGC
>CAJXKX010000443.1 GCA_913055965.1 uncultured Roseovarius sp. | reverse complement strand
TCGGGATGCTGGATCAGGTGATCACCTACAACGTGCTCGACGATGGCTCGTTCCGCCCCGACCTGCCGTTCTTCGGCGGCACGCATATCCTCGACCGCAAGGGCAAGGAGGGCAACGCCAACAAGGCCGTGATCGACAAGCTCGCCTCCGTCGGCGGGCTGCTCGCGCGCGGCAAGATCAAGCACAGCTATCCGCATAGCTGGCGCTCCAAGGCCCCCGTCATCTATCGCAACACGCCGCAATGGTTCGCCGCCATCGACCGTGCGGTGGGCGACGGGCAGGACCAATACGGCACCACGATCCGGGAGCGCGCGCTGCGCTCGATCGACGAGCTGGTGACATGGACGCCCAAGACCGGGCGCAACCGGCTTTACTCGATGATCGAGGCGCGGCCCGACTGGGTGCTGTCGCGGCAACGGGCATGGGGTGTGCCGCTCACCTGTTTCGTGAAGAAAGGCGCGCAACCGACTGATCCGGAATACCTTTTGCGAGATGAGCAGGTGAACGCCCGCATCCTCGACGCGTTCGAGGCCGAGGGCGCGGATGCCTGGTACAAGGACGGCGCGAAGGAGCGGTTCCTGAGCGGAATCGTCGATCCGGAGGCGTGGGAGAAGGTCGATGACATTCTCGACGTGTGGTTCGACTCCGGCTCCACCCACGCCTTCGTGCTGCGCGACCGCGAAGACGGCAGCGCCGACGGCATGGCCGACCTCTATCTCGAAGGCTCCGACCAGCATCGCGGCTGGTTCCATTCCTCGATGCTGCAGGCTTGCGGCACCATCGGGCACGCGCCCTACCGGGGTGTGCTGACGCATGGCTTCACGCTGGACGAGAAGGGCAACAAGATGTCCAAATCGCTCGGCAATACCGTCGCCCCCGAGGAGGTGGTCAAGCAATACGGGGCCGATATCCTGCGGCTCTGGGTGGCGCAGTCGGATTATACCGCCGACCTGCGGATCGGGCCGGAGATCCTCAAGGGGGTGGCCGACAGCTATCGCCGGCTGCGCAACACCATGCGCTTCATGCTGGGGGCGCTGTCGCATTTCACCGAGGCCGACCGGGTGGCACCTGCGGAAATGCCGGAGCTGGAGCAATGGGTCCTGCACCGGCTGGCCGAGCTGGATCACAAGGTGAGGAAAGGCTACGATGCCTATGATTTCCAAGGCGTTTTCCAGCAGATTTTCAACTTCTGCACGCTCGATCTGAGCGCCTTCTACTTCGATATCCGCAAGGATGCGCTCTATTGCGACGGCGACACCGCGCGGCGGCGGGCGGCGCGGACGGTGATGGATTTGCTGTTCCACCGGCTGACCACCTGGCTTGCGCCGGTAATGGTGTTCACCATGGAGGACGTGTGGCTGTCGCGCTTCCCCGGCGCGGGCGACAGCGTGCACCTGCACGACATGCCCGACACGCCCGCCGACTGGCTGAACGAGCCGCTGGCGGCGAAATGGGCGCAGGTGCGGCGCGCGCGGCGGGTGGTCACGGCAGCGCTGGAGGTGCAGCGCGCGGACAAGGTGATCGGCGCGAGCCTCGAGGCCGCGCCGGTGGTGCATGTGCGCGACGAGGCCACGCTCAAGGCGCTGAAAACGGTGGATTTCGCGGATATCTGCATCACCTCGGATATCGTGCTGACGGGCGATCCGCGCCCTGCCGAGGCGTTCCGCATGCCGGAGGTCGAGGATATCGGCGTCGTGTTCGCGCGGGCGGACGGAGGGAAATGCCAGCGGTGCTGGAAAATCCTGCCGGATGTGGGCACGCACGCGCATCCCGGCACCTGCAAGCGCTGCGCGCAGGCGCTGGGCTGAGCGCGATGGCGTGATCAGCCGGAGGCGGGGGGCGGGCCGAGCGAGTGCCGCCACTTGATCCCCGCCTCGAGGCGCTGGCCGCGCGGCGTGGCCGCGCCCGCGCGCATGTCGAGCAGCAGGCGCGCCGCGCGCCGCCCCATCTCGCGATGGGGAACGTGGACGGTGGTCAGGCCGGGCGTGAGAATCTCGGCCAGTTCGATATCGTCGAACCCGGTGATCGACACCGCGCCGGGCACGTCGAGCCCCTGCGCGCGGGCCTCGGTGATGGCACCCGCCGCGAGCACGTCGTTGCCGCACAGCACCGCCGTGGGGCGGGGCCGCGCCTGCATCAGCCGGGCAAAGGCCGCGGCGCCGTTGGCGATGGCGTAGGGGGTTTCCTCGATGCGCAGCGCCGCCGGGTCGAGCCCCGCGGCGGCCATCGCGTCGCGCACCCCCTCGGCGCGGGCGCGGGCGCGGTCGTTTCCCTGCCGGTCGGCGGTGATGAGCGCGAGGCGGCGATGGCCGAGCGCGATCACCTCGGCGGCAAGCGCGCGCATCGCGTCGCGGTTGTCGAAGCCGACGCAGGGGCGCGGCGCGGCCTCGTCCCACGCCCAGGCGACCAGATAGGGAATCCGCTGGCGGTCGAGCAGGGCATAAGCAGCCTCGGTGCGGTCATGGCCGATCAGCAGCAGCGCCTCGGCCCCGCGGGCGATGAGGGCGCGGATCTGGTCCTCTTCCTGTTCGGGCTTGTAGGAGGACGAGGCGACCAGAAGCGTCACGCCCTCTTCGCGCAGCGCGTCCTGAAAGGCCTGCAACCCG
>CAJXKX010000442.1 GCA_913055965.1 uncultured Roseovarius sp. | reverse complement strand
ACCGGGCGTCCTCGACCGTGGCGGGGGCGACGCTGGGCGCGATGCGCCCCGAACAGCCGGGCGCGCGCGTCTACCAGATGGACCGCCCCTCGCCGCAAGCGCGCGGCGCGGCCTACCGCGCGCAGGCACCGGGCTTTGCCGAGATGGCCGGCGAGTGGAGCGCGCGGACCGAGCCCCCGGCCCCCGACACCGCCGACGAGCCCCCCGCCACCGCCCTGCCGCTGGGTGCCGCGCGGGCGCAGCTTCACGAGAATTACATCGTGGCCCAGACCGACACCGGCATGGTGATCGTCGATCAGCACGCGGCGCACGAGCGGCTGGTCTATGAGCGGCTGAAACGGCAGGCGGCGGAGGCGGGCATCGCCGCGCAGGCGCTGCTCATCCCCGAGGTGGTGGACCTGCCCGAGGGCGCGTGCGCGCTGCTGTCCGAACACGCCGAAGACCTCGCGAAACTCGGCCTCGGGATCGAGCCCTTCGGCCCCGGTGCCATCGCCGTGCGCGAAACCCCGGCGATCCTGGGCCAGGTGGATGCGGGCGCGCTTCTGCGCGACATCCTGGATGAGTTGCAGGACGCGGGCGCGAGCGATCTTCTGGCCGCGCGGATCGACGCGGTGCTGTCGCGCATGGCCTGTCACGGCTCGGTCCGCTCGGGGCGGCGAATGTCGTCCGACGAGATGAACGCGCTCCTGCGCGAGATGGAGCGCACGCCGCTCTCGGGCCAGTGCAACCACGGTCGGCCCACCTATGTGGAGCTGCAACTCTCTGATATCGAGCGGCTGTTCGGGCGCACATGATCCAGGTCGGCCCCTACGCGCTCGATATGTCCGATCCGCTCACCCTCGCCGCGCTGGCGGGCGGCGGCGCCGTGCTGCTGATCCTGCTGCTGGTGTTGCTGGCGCTGCGGGCGGCGGCGCGCACCGCGCGGACGGTCGAGCCGCTGGCGCGACAGATGGCGCATCTGGGCGAGCGCGTGCAGGGGCTGTCGGACGGACAGCAGCAACTGGCCGGGGGCCTCAACCATGTGTCGGAGGCGCAGGCCTCGGCGCAGGCGCACATGCTGCAACTGATGGAGCGGCGGCTGGCGCAGGTCTCTGAAAGGATGAGCGAAAACCTCCACGGATCGGCCCGGCGCACGGCACAGTCGCTGGGCGATCTGCAACAGCGGCTGGAGGCCATCGACCGCGCGCAGGACAAGATCACCAAGCTGTCGGGCGACGTGCTGAGCCTGCAGGACATCCTCAGCAACAAGCAGACGCGGGGCGCGTTCGGCGAGATGCAACTGCGCGATATCGTGACCAAGGCGCTGCCCTCGGACAGCTATGCGTTGCAGGCGACGCTGTCCAACGGCCGCCGCGCCGATTGCCTCATTCACCTGCCCAACCCGCCCGGACCGATCTGCATCGACAGCAAGTTCCCGCTCGAAGCCTACGAGGCGCTGCGCCGCGCGAGCACCGATGCGGAGGCGGCAGAGGCCGGGCGATTTCTTCGCAACTCCTTGAAAAAGCACATAAAGGATATCGCCGAGCGCTATATCATCGAGGGCGAGACCGCCGATGGCGCGCTGATGTTCCTGCCGTCGGAGGCGGTCTATGCCGAGTTGCACGCCAATTTCCCGGAGGTGGTGCGCGAGGGGTTTGCGGCGCGGGTGTGGATCGTGTCGCCGACGACCTGCATGGCGACGCTGAACACGATGCGGGCGATCCTTAAGGATGCGCGGATGCGGGCGCAGGCGGGGGCGATCCGGCGGGAGTTGGGGCTGCTCTTTGCCGATGTGGAGCGGCTGGGCGGCCGGGTGGACAATCTCGACCGGCATTTTTCCCAAGCCGCCAAGGACTTGTCCGAAATCAGGATTTCCGCCGACAAGGCCGGCCGGCGGGCGCGGCGGCTCGACAATTTCGATTTCGAGGAACTCGCGCCGGAGAGCGAGCCCGCCCTGCCGGTGCCCGGCCCGGCCGGCGACGGCTGAAAACCGGAGGCTGCATCGCGTCGGTATCCTGTCGGTATTGCGGCGGTGGCGGCGCACGGGGGGCGAGGGCCGCGTTAACCGCGCCGGGGCAAGGGTGATCCCGCGCAATCCGGAGACCCCGCATGGCCCGCCTGACCAAGACCCAGACCCTCGCCCGCGACACGCTGATGCGCGACCTCATCCACCTGAGCCGGGACGGCTGGATCACCGCCACGCTGCCCGATGTGGTGCCCGACGCCTGGCACACGCTGGAGGCCGATCTCGATGTCGAGGAGCCGCGCGTGAAGGTGACGCTCTACCTCGACCGGTCGGTGGCGCGGTTCTATCGCGGGATGGGGCGCGGCTATCACGCGCGGATCAACCGGCTTCTGCGGACATGGGCGCAGATGAAGATCGCGGGCGAGTTGAAGCTGGACGAGTATCTGCGCGACCGCGTCGGATACAAGGAGCCCGAACCGCCCGAGGACATGCCCAAGCTTGACCCTGAATATGAAGCATCGATGCGGCGCAAGGGGCTGCTGTAGCGGATTGACGACCGCCAAAGGCAAACGGGGCAGGCCAATGGCCCGCCCCGCGCAATTTTACGCTGCGCCAGACCGGCGCGCGTTGCCCTTAGGCCAGTTCGATGTTGACGGCGCTTTC
>CAJXKX010000441.1 GCA_913055965.1 uncultured Roseovarius sp. | reverse complement strand
GTGCTGCATCAGAGCGAATGGGCGCTGGTGGATGCCTACATGCCGGTGGTCAGCCCCGCAGGCGTGCAGGAAATCATTGATTACGGCCTCTATGGCTATGCGCTGAGCCGGTTCGCCGGGGTCTGGGTGGGGCTCAAGACCATGAAGGACACGGTTGAGGCCACGGCGGTGGTCGATGGTGTCCCGGACCGCGTGCGGATCGTGACGCCCGATTTCCCGATGCCCGAGGGCGGGCTGAACATCCGCCTGATCGACACGCCGCATGCGCAAGAGGCGCGGATGATAGACTACAAGCGGTTTGCCGCCGAGGCGTTTTCCCGCGCCAACGGGATGGACAAGCGGATGTGGGGCAAGCCGGGGGCGAAGATCGGCTTTGTCGCGGCGGGCAAGAACTGGCTCGATCTGGTGCATGCGCTGAACCTTCTGGGCATCGACGCGGACGAGGCCGAGCGTCTGGGGATCACCACCTACAAGGTCGGGCAGGTGTTTCCGCTCGACATGCAGGGATTTCACGACTGGGCCGAGGGACTCGACCTGATCGTGGTGGTCGAGGAAAAGCGCAAGCTGATCGAGGTGCAGATCAAGGAGGCGATTTTCGACGACCGTCAGGGGCGGCGCGTCTATGGCTGGTACAAGGGCGGCGCGGGCGGCATGCACCGCGAGGAGCTGTTCCCGACGCGCGGCGCGCTCGATCCCATCTGGATCGCCGAGAAGCTGGGCGGCATCCTGATCGAGGAGGGGCGCGGCACCGACCGGATCAAGGCGGGGCTGGCCGCGCTGTCGGAGGCGCGGGCGGGCGACAATGCCGAGGAGATCGCGGCGCGGCTGCCGTATTTCTGCGCGGGCTGTCCGCATAATTCCTCGACCAAGCTGCCCGAGGGTGCCCGCGCCTATGCCGGGATCGGCTGTCACTACATGGTGCAGTGGATGGACCGCGAAACCACGGGTTTCACCCATATGGGCGGCGAGGGGGCGAACTGGATCGGCGAGGCGCCGTTTTCCAGGCGCGGCCACGTCTTTCAGAACCTCGGCGACGGCACCTACAACCATTCCGGTGTGCAGGCCATTCGCGCCGCCCTCGCGGCGGGCACGACGATCACCTACAAGATCCTCTACAACGACGCCGTGGCGATGACCGGCGGGCAGGGCAATGATGGCGGGCTGGACGCGCCACAGATCGCCGCCGAACTGCGCGCGATGGGAGTGAAACACCTGGTCGTCGTCCATGACGAGAAGGAGGAGGTGGACCCCAAGACGTTCCCGCAAGGCGTTGACATCACGGACCGATCCGAGCTGATGGCGGTGCAGGAGCGGCTGGCGGCGGTCGAGGGGGTGAGCGTCATCCTCTATATCCAGACCTGCGCCGCCGAGAAGCGCCGCCGCCGCAAGCGCGGCAAGTTCCCCGACCCGGACCGCCGCGTGTTCATCAACACCGACGTCTGCGAGGGCTGCGGCGATTGCGGGGTGCAGTCGAATTGCGTGGCGATCGTGCCGGTCGAGACCGAACTCGGCCGCAAGCGGGCGATCGATCAATCGAGCTGCAACAAGGATTTCTCCTGCCTCAAGGGGTTTTGCCCCTCCTTCGTCACGCTGGAGGGGGCGACCCCGCGCAAGGAGAGCACGGCGGACCTGACCCTGCCCGACATGCCGCAGCCCGTGCTGCCCGAGATCGATGGCACGCATAACGTGGTGATCACCGGGGTGGGCGGCACCGGGGTGGTGACGGTGGGCGCGATCCTCGCGCAGGCGGCGCAGATCGACGGCAAGGGCGCGGGCATGATGGAGATGGCCGGGCTCGCGCAGAAGGGCGGGGCGGTGCATATCCATTGCCGCATCGCCAACGAGCCGGGCGATATCAGCGCCATCCGCGTGGCCACCGGGGAATGCGACGTGCTGATCGGCGGCGACCTGGTGGTGAGCGCGGGGGCCAAGACGCTGGGCCTGACGCGACAGGGGCGCACCGGGGCCGTCGTGAACAGCCACGAAATCGTCACCGGCGAGTTCACCCGCAAGCCCGAATTCCGCCTGCCCGCCGACCGCCTGCGGCTGGCGCTCGAGGCGCGGCTGCGCGAGGATGCGCAGATGTTCGACGCCTCGGACCTTGCGAAAACCGTCATGGGCGACTCGATCTATTCCAACATGATGGTGTTCGGCGCGGCGTGGCAGCGCGGGCTGATCCCGCTGAGCCATGAGGCCATCGCCGAGGCGATCCGCCTCAACGGGGCCGCCGTCGAGGCCAACCTGCGCGCCTTCGAGGTCGGGCGCTGGGCGGCGCATGATCCGCAGGCGGCGGCACGGCTGATCGCGCCTTCGGTCGTGGAGAAGCCGAGGTCGCTGGAAGAGAAGATCGCCTATCGCGCCGATCACCTTGTGAAATACCAGGGCAAGCGGCTGGCGAAACGCTATCGCAAGCTGGTGGACGGGATCGCCGACGAGGCCGTGAAGGAGGCCGTGGCGAAAGGGTATCACAAGCTGCTGTCCTACAAGGACGAGTACGAGGTCGCGCGGCTGCACCTGGAGACGGCCGAGAAGGCGCGCGCGGAATTCGGCGGCGATTTCAGGATGACATTCCACCTCGCCCCGCCGGTCCTGGCGAAGGCCGGCCATGAC
>CAJXKX010000440.1 GCA_913055965.1 uncultured Roseovarius sp. | reverse complement strand
GCTGGTGGCGTTCGGCCTCATCCCGGTGGCGATCCTGTGCCGGACGCTGGGGCGCGATGCGCAGAGCCGCCGGGCGGCGCGGCTGGGGGCGGCGATCTCGGCGGGTTGAGCGCCGCGCGGGCGCGGTCGCGCGCCGGCGTCAGCCGCCGTCCTGCCCGGGGACGAGCCCGAGCGCCTCGAGCCGGGGGCGGTATTTGCGGCTGACCGGCACCGTCTCGCCGTTGGCGAGCGTCAGGCAGAGCTTGCCGCTCTCGATGACATGGCCGGTGATCGCCGCGCGGGCGACCCAATGCGAACGGTGGGTGCAAAGCCCCTCGACGGGCTCCATCTCGTCGATGGCGTCCTTGAGGCGCAGGCGCAGCGTGGCGCTGCCCGCGTCGGTCACGACCTCGACGGTATGATCGCGCCCGGAGAGGCGCAGCACGCTTGCGTCCTGCAGCGGGGTGGGCAGGCGGCGCGTCAGCCGCGCGCGGGTCGGCTCGTCGGGATCGTATATCGCCGCGATCTGCCGCCGAAGGAAGAAGATCGGCGCGACGAAGAGCGCGGTGTTGACCCAGATCGAGCCGGGCGCGAGATCGGCCTGCGTGAGCATCGGATCGAGCCCCGCGCGCAGCACGAAGATCAGCGGTGCGAGCAGGGTGGTGATCACCAGCGACGCCTTGAGATCGATCCAGAGCGGGTGCCAGTCTTGGCAGACGGTCAGGAACATGGCGTTGATCACCGCGCCGATGGCGAGACCGGTGGTGATGACCGACCCCCAGTAGAGCAGCCGCAGGCCGATCCCCATGGTCTGGAACGTGCCGAAGGGCCCCGCCACGACCGCCACCACGCAGGCGGTCAGCCAGATCGAAAGCGTGAGGCGGGATGACAGCGCGGTGAAGGTTTTCGCCATGTTCTGCCGGAACTCGGACCAAATCAACTCGACACCCCTGTCTCTTCGTGCATAGCGTGTGTCTAACAGGCGGATTTTCCGGGGCCAACCGTATGTTAGCGCGATCTGACGTGATCCTGCGTCAAAACAGGCAGGCAGGATAATGGGAAAGGATGACGATCTCTCCCCGCGCGTGGCGGCGCGTGTCCGCGAGAGTTTCGCCGCGCAGGCGATGATGGAGACGCTGGGCGCACGGCTGGCGGAGGTGGCGCGCGGGCGGGTGCGGATCGAGGCGCCGATCCTGCCGGGCAGCCGCCAGCAGCACGGCTTTGCGCATGCCGGGCTGAGCTTTGCCATCGGCGACAGCGCCGCCGGATATGCCGCGCTGAGCGTGATGCCCGAGGGGTACGAGGTGCTGACCACGGAGATGAAGATTCACCTGCTCGCGCCCGCGAGGGGCGATCTGCTGGTGGCCGAGGGGCGGGTGCTGCGCCCCGGGCGGCGGCTGGTGATCGTGGAGGCGGATATCCACGCGGTGGAGGACGGGCAGCGGGCGCATGTGGCGCGGCTCATGGGGACGATGATTCCGCTCGCGCCGTGAGGGGGAGCGGTCGTTGGAGCCTCCGCCGTCGCGCGGCTGGTTTCCGAAACTTCGGCGGTCGCCCTTCCCGCCGCGCGGGCGATGGGCTAGACCGACCTGACCCAAGCGCAAAGGCCCGAAGATGAGACCCGTCCGCCTGCTCTCCGGTATCGTGACCGTCAGTGGCTGGACGCTGATGAGCCGGGTTCTGGGCTTCGTGCGCGACGTGATGATCGCAAGCCTGATCGGCCCCGGTCCGCTGATGGATGCCTTTGTCGCGGCGTTCCGCCTGCCCAACATGTTCCGCCGCTTCTTTGCCGAAGGCGCGTTCAACGCGGCCTTCGTGCCGATGTTCTCCAAGCGGCTGGAGGCGGATGAGAATCCGCTCGGCTTTGCGAGCCTCGCCCTGTCGGGGCTGGGCTTCGTGGTGCTGGTGCTGACCGGGCTTGCCATGGTGTTCATGCCCGCGCTGGTCTGGGCCACCGCCGAGGGGTTCGCGGGCGATGCGCGCTTCGGCCTGACGGTCGAGTACGGGCGCGTCGTGTTCCCCTATATCCTGTTCATCTCGGTCGCGGCGCTTCTGTCGGGGGCGCTGAATGCCGCCGGGCGGTTCGCCGCCGCTGCCGCCGCGCCGGTGCTGCTCAACGTGCTGCTGATCGCGGCGATGGGGGTGGCGGCGTGGATGGGGGGCGCGGTGATGCTGGCGCTGGTCTGGGCGGTGCCGGTCGCGGGGGTGGCGCAGCTTGTCCTCGTGTGGATCGCCGCCGAGCGCGCGGGGCTGCGCGGTGTCTACCGCAGCAATCGCGGTGGCTGGCAGCTGGGTGATGTGATCGTCGGTATCGACGGCTTGCCCATTCGCAACTACGACGACCTGATGAATGTACTGGAAAACCGGCGGCCGGGAGACCGGGTGCAGGTGGATTACCTGCGGGATGGAGAGGCTTATCAGACTTCTCTTGTTCTTGCCGCACCCTAGTGGTCTGAGGCGCTTCGAACCTGATCCTGTGGCGGCGACGCTACCGGGCAAGGGTGTGCGAGACACGCCGTGAACCCATCCATGGGGGCTCTTTCGCGAGGTCCCTCTCGCGAAAGGTCTCGCACACCCTTGCCCGGTATCGCCGCCTGCACATCAAGCCCCGGTAGGTATTTACCCTCCGAATT
>CAJXKX010000439.1 GCA_913055965.1 uncultured Roseovarius sp. | reverse complement strand
TCGCCTGATCGATGCGCGCCGCCTGGTAATAGGCGTCGGGGATCGACTTGAGGCCCGCATAGGCCAAGAGCGCCACCAGCGATGTCCAGTGCCAGACATCCATCACGATCAGCGTCACCCAGGCGTCGAGCGTGTCCTGCGTGTAGTTGTAATCCACCCCCAGCGCGGCCAGCGTATGCCCCAGCAGCCCGATATCGACGCGGCCGAAGATCTGCCAGATCGTGCCCACCACGTTCCACGGAATGAGCAGCGGCAGCGACATCAGCACGAGACAGACCGAGACCCAGACGCCCCGCTTGGGCATGTGGAGCGCGATCAGCACGCCCAGCGGCACCTCGATGGCGAGGATGAGCCCGGAAAAGATCACCTGCCGGCGCAGCGCGTTCCACATGCGCTCGTCCTCGAGCACCTGCGCGAACCAGTCGAGCCCCGCCCAGAAGAACTGGTTGTTGCCGAACGTGTCCTGCACCGAGTAGTTGACCACGGTCATCAGCGGGATGACGGCGGAAAACGCCACCAGCACCAGCACCGGCAGCACCAGGAACCAGGCCTTCTGGTTGGTCGTCTTGTCCATCAGGCGGCCTCCTCGCTGCGCGACGCGGGCGACACGCGCCAGTCGTCGGAATAGACGTTGACCGCCCCCGGCTCGAGGCGTGCGCGCACGCCGTCGCCGGGCAGCGGTGCCTCCTCGGGCAAGAGCGCGTTGAGCGCCGTGCCCTCGAAATCGAGCCGCACGATGCGGTGGCGGCCCACATCCTCGACGCGGGTCACCGTCACCGGCAGCCCCTCGCCCCCGAGCGTGACGAATTCGGGCCGCACGCCGATCTGCACCCGCCCGCCGGGGGCCTCATAGGCCGCGCCGAGCGGCACCTCGTGCCCGCCCACGCGCGCCACCTCGCCCGACACCTCGGCATCGAGCAGATTCATCCCCGGGCTCCCGATGAAATACCCCACGAAGGTATGCGCGGGCCGCTCGAACAATTCCTCGGGCGTGCCGACCTGCACGACGCGGCCCTCGTGCATCACCACCACCTTGTCGGCAAAGGTCAGCGCTTCGGTCTGGTCGTGGGTGACATAGATCATCGTGTGCCCGAATTCATGGTGCAGCGCCTTCAATTGCGTGCGCAACTCCCATTTCATGTGCGGGTCGATCACCGTCAGCGGCTCATCGAACAAGAGCGCGTTCACGTCCTCGCGCACCATGCCCCGGCCAAGGCTGATCTTCTGCTTGGCATCCGCCGTCAGCCCCCGCGCCTTGCGGTCGAGCACCTCCTCCATGCCGATCATTGCGGCGATCTCCTGCACGCGGCGCGCGACATAGCCCGCCTCGGCCCCGCGGTTGCGCAGCGGAAAGGCCAGGTTATCGCGCACCGTCATGGTGTCGTAGACCACCGGAAACTGGAACACCTGCGCGATGTTGCGCGCCGCCGTCGGATGATCCGTCACGTCCGCGTCATTGAACAGGATACGCCCCTGGCTGGGATGCAGCAGCCCCGAGATGATGTTGAGCAACGTGGACTTGCCGCAGCCCGACGCGCCCAGCAACGCATAGGCCTCGCCATCGCCCCAGACATGGTTCAATTCCTTGAGCGCCCAGTCGTCCTCGCCCGCAGGCGCGGGCAGGTAGCTGTGCGCGAGATTGTCGAGCGTGATCTTCGCCATCCTCTCCCCCTCAGGCCGCCTGCGCGTAGGACGCGGGCGCGATCAGCGCGCCGTCGGGCCCGAACACGTAGACATGCGCGGGGTCGAGCCAGACCCGCAATTCCGTCCCGATTTCCAGCTCGCGCACCCCGTGAATGAGCCCCACCCAGCGCGCGCCGTGATGGTCGAGATGCACGAAGGTCTCCGACCCGGTGATCTCGGTCACGCTGAGCCGCGCGTCAAAGCCCATCACCTCGTCGCCATGCCGCTCGATTTCCAGGTGGTTGGGCCGAAACCCCATCTGGTAGGCCCCGTCCGCCAGCCGCCCCAGCGCGCCCCGCGCGGCCACCTCCTGCCCGTCGCCAAAGACGATCCGCTCGCCCTTCTTGCCGGAGATCTTCGCCCAGTCGTCCGGGTTCGTCGTGTTCGGCAGGTCTTCATGCTCCTTGTACTCCTGCTTGATCGACGCGATCAGGTCGTCGGCGCACACGCCGCGGGCGCCGCCACCGATGACCCGCTTGATCGCGAGCTTCTTCGCACGACGCACGATGTTCTCGATCATGGCGCCGGAGCTGAAGTCCTTGAAGTACATGGTCTCCTTGTCACCGTTCTGGTAGGTGACCTCGAGGAACCGGTTGCGGTCCTCGGTGGAGTACATCTCCTCGACCGTCGACTCGACCATGGCGGTGATCGCCTTGTTCACGTCGCCGCCGCCGAGGGACTGGATCTCGGCGCCGTCGATGGGCAGGGCGTCGGTGAGGTACCGGGAGAAGATCTGGGCGGCGGAGGCCTCGGTGGGCCGGTCGATCTTGATCTTCACGTCGAGGCGGCCCGGGCGCAGGATGGCCGGGTCGATGAGGTCCTCGCGGTTCGAGGCGCCGATGACGATGACGTTCTTCAGCGACTCGACGCCGTCGATCTCGGCGAGGAGCTGAGGGACGATGGTGGACTCCATGTCGGAGCTGATGCCCG
>CAJXKX010000438.1 GCA_913055965.1 uncultured Roseovarius sp. | reverse complement strand
GCTATTACCTCGCGCAGCTGATGGTGAATGGCGAAGCCGAGATCGACATGGCAAGCCTCGATCCCAAGCGCTATTCCTCGAACTGGATGACGACCGAGTTCGCCGCGCGCAAGAACGAGGAGGCCTATGACCACGTCTACATCCTCCACCACCCCGACGAGGAGCGCCCCGCCTGCCGCCCGCTGCGCACCGCCCCGGCCTATGACCGGCAAAAGGCGCGCGGCGCGCAGTTCGGCTTCGTCAATGGCTGGGAGCGGCCCAATTATTACGGCCCCGTCGATGCGCCCGAGAATTTCGACCATGACGCCCGGTCTTTCCGCCGGGGCGGCTGGTGGCAATATGCCGTGGACGAGGCCAAGGCGATCCGCGAAGGCGTGGGCCTCATTGACGCGACCGCCTTTACCAAGCACGTGATCAAGGGGCCGGGCGCCACCGCCTTTCTCGACTGGTTCACCTGCAACAAGCTGCCACGCGTGGGCCGCATCAACCTGACCTATGCGCTGACCGATCACGGCACGACGCGCACCGAATACACCATCGTGCGCATGAAAGAGCACGAGTATTACTGCGTCTCGGCCGGGGCCTGGACGGAATACGACGCCGATTACCTGCGCAAGGCCGCCGAGGACATGGCGCCCGAGTTCGGCTATATCGAGATCCAGGACGTGACCACGCAATGGGGCGTCTTTGCCATCGCCGGCCCGAAATCGCGCGACGTGCTGCGCGAGGTGATCAAGGATGCCGATCCGGCAACGGCGCTCAGCAACAAGCGCTTCCCGTGGCTTTCTGCCCGGCAGATCGAACTGGGCATGTGCCCGGTCAACGCCATCCGCGTGGCCTATACCGGCGAGTTGGGCTGGGAACTGCATCACCCGATCGAGATGCAGAACTACCTCTTCGACCTGCTGGAAAAGGCGGGCGAAAAGCATGGGATGAAGCTGGTCGGCGCGCGCGCGCAGAACTGGCTGCGGCAGGAGAAATCCTATCGCGCCTTCGGCAACGAACTGGGCCGCGATGCAACGCCCCTGGAGGCCGACCTGCCCCGCTTCGTCGATCTCGACAAGGAGTTTCGCGGCAAGGCGAAACTGGTCGAGACCGGAGTGCGCGTGAAATGCTGCACGCTGCTGATCGACGGGCCCGAGGACGCAGACCCATGGGGCCGCGAGGCGCTCTATACCGAGGATGGCACCCGCGTCGGTCGTCTGACCTCGGGCGGCTACTCGGTGGCCTTCGGCAAGTCCATCGGCATGGGCTATGTGACGCCCGAACTGGCCGTCGAGGGCACCAGACTCAAGGTCAAGATGCTCGACCGTCTCTGGGACCGTCACCTGCGACAGTCCCTATGACCCCAGTAACGAGACCATCCGCAAGGACGGGTGAAACAAGCAGGGGGCGCCTTCGGGTGCCCCCTTATCTTTCATGCTGCCGCAACCACCTGCGCCACGCCCGCTGGGTGCCGCGAAACACGTTGATATCGACGCCCCCCGCGACCCCCGGCACCACGCCTGTGCCGGTATATTGCCAGAACACCCACGGGTGGCCGGGATAGACCTTGTCGGGCGTCTGCGCCACCGAGCGCAGCCAGAACTCCGCCCGCACCAGCCCGATGCCGGTCTGTGCGTAGAATTCAGGCGTGGTGTAGATGATCGGGCGCTGGCCGTAATGCCGTTCCAAGATATCGAGAAAGACCTCGGCCTGCCGCCGCACCTCCGCCCCCGGCGGGCGCACCGTGCAGGTGGGCGAGAACGGGTTCCACTCCATGTCGAGCACCGGCGGCAAGGCCTTGCCCCGGCGCGGCACATTGCGGATGAACCACCGCGCCTGCACCTCCGGTGCCGTGCAGAAATAATAGAAGTGATAGGCCCCGCGCGGGATGCCGTGGCGCGCCGCCAACTGCCAGTTGCGGTCGAATTTCGGGTCCTTCAGATCGCCTCCCTCGGTCGCCTTGATGAAGGCGAAGGCGATGCCGGAGGCCGCGACGCGCCGCCAGTCGATATCCTCCTGGAAGCGCGCCACGTCGATGCCGTGCACCGGATAGCGCGCGGGCCCCTCGGGGCCGAAATCCACCGGGTCGTAATCGCCGAACGGCCCGGCGGCGAGCGCGGGCAGGGCGGCAAGCCAGAGGCAGGCGGACAGGATGCGCAACAACATCGGGCGGGCGTCTCCGGGCGGGGCTCTGCCCTTCACCCTATACGCCCGTCCCGGCCCGGTCAGCAGGTTTCGCGCGCCGCGCTCAGCCCCTGGCCGACAATTCGTCGAAACAGGCCAGCGCGTGGGCGGCATACATCATCGCCGGGCCGCCCCCCATCTGGATCGACATGGCCAGCACGTCGCCCACTTCGTCGCGGGTGGCGCCGGCGCGCACCAGCGCCTCGACATGCAGGGCGATGCAGGTCTCGCATTTGGTGGCCACGGCGATTCCGAGAGCGACGAATTCCTTGCTCTTGAAATCAAGCGTACCGCCTTCCTTGACGGATTTACCAAGCGCGCCAAAGGCTTGCATGGTGTCGGGAATGGTCTTGTTCAGCGCCCGCAATTGTTGACGGGTGTCGGTGAGTTTGTCGTTCCAGCTCATATTCGCGCTCCGATATGTGTCTATTGCTGTTCTCGTAGCATGG
>CAJXKX010000437.1 GCA_913055965.1 uncultured Roseovarius sp. | reverse complement strand
CGCTGGAGGTGGTGGTCGAGGCCCGGCCCGACGTCTTCAACCATAATCTCGAGACCGTGCCGCGGCTCTACACCTCGATCCGGCCGGGAGCCCGCTACTACCACTCGCTGCGGCTGCTCGACCGGGTGCCTGTGTCCGAGCAGGACGATCTGCGCATCACCTGGGACGCGCGGCCGGAGCCGGACGAAACCGATGTCGAGGACCGGCGCGGCATTCTCGGCTGGCGGTTCGAACTGGAGCCGGGGGCGCGGCGCACGATCCGCCTCGAGACGCGGATGAGCTGGCCCGAGGACAAGGTGCTGCGCTGAGCAGGGGGCAAGGCGGGACAGGCGCGCGCCCGCGCTGGTCGTCTCGGAGGTGTCGGCTCGGGTCAGCCGCGCCACGGGCGCGGGAGGATCACTGACAGCGCTTTTCGGCTTCTTCGACCGCGGCGGTGTAGCCGAGCAGCGAGAACGTATCCTGCGTCTGCGTGCCGCGGGTGGAGCGCGCGGTCAGCACGGCATCGACGCCGCGCTTCATCGCCGCGAGAATCTTCGCGTCGTCCTCGACGGTCGCGGGCCAGGCCCATTCGCCCTCGGTGAACAACTCGAAACTGTCGTCGCCGATCTTCATGTTGACGGTCGATCCGGCCGCGAAGGGATAGCCGCCGGTAAAGGTGATCTGCCCCTGCACGCCCGCGCCGGGGCGAAAGAAGGTCATCAGCAGGATATCGCCGCGCCGCACCGCCACGACGCGCCCGTCGCGGGTGTTGACCGTCTCGGTCGGGGCCGAGACCGCCCAGCATTCGCGGGGGTCGGTGTCCTCGAACACGCTCCAGGCCGTGTTCGTCGCCACCTGATTCGTGCTCGTGTCCTGTGCCGTGGTCGCCGTCGCCGCCGCACATGCCAGTGTCAGTGCGAGGGCCCGTGCAAGTCGCGTCATCATGTTTGCGCCTCCAAGCCGTGCCAGCCTCAATCTCTCCGAGCGGTCGCGGCCCTTTACAGGACTCTTCTGTTATGCGACCGATCCATGTTCGACGCCGCGAGACTAGCGCGAAACGGGCGGGAAGTGAAAGGCGAATTCGGCGCGCGCGCCGATCTCCGGCGCTGTTCCGCGCGGACCTGCACAGACCGGAGACCACGCATGACGCACCCTGTTCCCATGGCTGAAATCTGGCGCGGGCCGCGCCCCGAGAGCGTGCATCTGGGCCATGCCGTGATCTGCGACGCGTCGGGCGGGATCGTCGAGGCCTGGGGCAACCCCGACGAGGTGGTGCTGCCGCGCTCTTCGGCCAAGATGCTGCAGGCGCTGCCGCTGATCACCAGCGGGGCGGCGCATGCCCACGGGCTTGGCCCGGAGCACCTCGCGCTCGCCTGCGCCTCGCATGAGGGGGCCGAGATCCATACCGCCCGCGTGCGCCGCTGGATCGCCGATCTGGGCCTCGCGGATGATGATTTCCGTTGCGGCGCGCACATGCCCTGGGACAAGGCGGCGCAAAAGGCGCTCTTGTGCTCGGATACCGCGCCCTGTCAAGTGCATAACAACTGCTCGGGCAAGCATGCGGGGTTCCTGACGCTCAACCGCCAGCTGGGCGGCGGCCCCGATTACGTGGCGCCCGATCACCCGGTGCAGAAGGCGGTGATGGAGGCGTTCGAGGAGATCACCGGCGAGACCTCGCCCTATTACGGGATCGACGGCTGTTCGGCACCCAACCCGGCCTGTACCCTGCACGGCATGGCGCGCGCGATGGCGTGGTTCGCCGGCGCGTCCGAGACCGGCGGCACGGTCGAAAACGCCGCCGTGCGGCTGTGGCAGGCGATGGTCGCGCATCCCGAACTGGTCGCGGGCGAGGGGCGGGCCTGCACCGAGTTGATGCGCGCCTGTTCCGAGCCGGTGGCGCTCAAGACCGGGGCCGAGGCGTTCTTCATCGCGATCCTGCCGCGGCGGGGCTTGGGCGTGGCGCTCAAGATCGCCGATGGCGGCACGCGGGGTGCGGAATGCGCGATCGCCTCGATCCTCGTGCGGTTGGGCGTGCTGGACCCCGACCATCCGGCGGCGCGGCGGGTGCGCAACGCGCCGATCACCAACTGGCGCGGGATCGAGACCGGGATGATCAAGCCCGCGGCGGCGCTGGCCTGAGACGGGCCCGCGCAGGGGCTGCGCGAATCGGGGTTAACGCATTGGATTTGCGGGAAATGCCGGGGCGGCATCGCGTCGGTATCCTGTCGGTATCGCGTCGGTGCGGATTTCGCCGGGGCCGGGGTTAATGCAGCGTTCGGTGGACAGCTAGGCACGGGCGGGGCAGGGTTCGGGGTGATGAGTGAGAGTGTGGACATAACAGACCGGGAGAGCCTGAAGACGTGGCTGGACGATCAGCCGCGCGCGGTGTCGGTCTGGATTGCGTTCAGGGCGGCGGCGCGGGCCTCCGAGGCGCGGCGGGGCCATAATCAGCCGCCCGAGGGATTGGTCGATGACGCGCCAGCGGTGGCGCGGCAGATCACCATGGTCTGGGATGCACTTGACGAGGCGCGGGAAGAGTTGGAGCGGGACGCGCCGGACAAGCGTGTGTTGCGCGCCGTTGCGGAGCGGATGCAGGCGGCGCTGAACGCGGTTGTTGCCTATTGCGGCAGGGCCGGGGAC
>CAJXKX010000436.1 GCA_913055965.1 uncultured Roseovarius sp. | reverse complement strand
TTGCTCTCACGCTGGCCCGCGAGCCGCACCCGGATGCGCCGCGGACCCACCTCCTCGATCACGAAATCCGCCGCCACCTGCGGAAACTCGCGACCCAGGAAATGTGTGAGTTCGGCTGCATCCATCGTGACGGTCATGCTTTTCTCCCTGCCCCGTTTCGTGTCAGAATGGCCACAACACCGAAAGGGAGACAAGATGGCAATTCTCGAACGCGAAGACAGCGGCGCAATCGCGCGGCTCACCATGAATTCACCGGGCAATCTCAACGCGCTGTCCGACGCGATGCTGGCCGCGCTCAGCGAGGAATTCGCGCGTCTGGCCGAGGACCGCAGCATCCGCGTGGTCACGCTCGCGGGCGCCGGCAAGGCGTTCTGCGCCGGGCACGACCTCAAGGAAATGCAGGCCGCGCGCCAGTCGGAGGACAACGGGCGCGGCTATTTCGCCGACCTCTTCTCGCGCTGCACCGCCGTGATGACGGCGATCCGCAACCTGCCGCAACCGGTGATCGCGGCACCGCACGGCATCGCCACCGCCGCGGGCTGTCAGCTTGTCGCCTCCTGCGACATGGCCGTGGCCGCCCATGGCACGCGGTTCGGCGTCAACGGCGTGAATATCGGGCTTTTCTGCTCGACCCCCATGGTGGCGCTCAGCCGCAACATCCCGCGCAAGCAGGCGTTCGAGATGCTGACCACCGGGCAATTCCTCGAAACCGGCCGCGCGTTGGACCTCGGGCTCATCAACCGCGCCGTCCCTGCCGAGGATCTGGACGCCGAGACCATGGCGCTCGCCGAAACCGTCGCGGCGAAGCTCGGCTCGGCGGTGCGCATCGGCAAGCGCGCCTTCTACGAACAGCTCGAACTGGGGCTCGACGCGGCCTATGCCCATACCGGCGCTGTGATGGTCGAGAACATGCTCGACCGCGACACCGACGAGGGCATCAACGCCTTCCTGCAGAAACGCCCCCCCGAATGGCAGCAATGACCGGCCCCTTGCATATCGTCGGCGGCGGCATGGCGGGCTCCGAGGCCGCGTGGCAGGCCGCCTGCATGGGCGTCGACGTGGTGATCCACGAGATGCGCCCGAGGGTGGGCACCTTCGCCCACCGCACCGGCGATCTCGCCGAGATGGTCTGCTCCAACTCGTTCCGCTCCGACGATCACGAACAGAACGCCGTTGGCCTCCTGCACTGGGAGATGCGCGCGGCGGGCGGGCTCATCATGTCGATGGCCGACCGCCACCGCCTGCCCGCGGGCGGCGCGCTCGCCGTGGATCGCGAGCCCTTCGCGCGCGCGGTGACGCAGCGTCTGCTGGAACACCCGAGAATCACCGTGCAACCCGATGAAATCACGGAAATTCCCGAAACCGGCCAGTGGATCTTCGCGACCGGCCCCCTGACCTCCGAAGGGCTTGGTCAGGCCATCGCCCGCGAAACCGGTGCCGATGCGCTCGCCTTCTTCGACGCCATCGCGCCCATCGTGCATTTCGACAGCATCGACATGTCGCGCGCGTGGATGCAGTCGCGCTACGACAAGGGCGAGACCGAGGACGAGCGCACCGCCTATCTCAACTGCCCGATGGACCGCGATCAGTACGAGGCCTTCATCGACGCGCTCATCGCCGCCGACAAGACCGAGTTTCACGAGGGCGAAACCGCAACCTATTTCGACGGCTGCCTGCCCATCGAGGTGATGGCCGAACGCGGCCGCGAGACGCTGCGCCACGGGCCGATGAAGCCCGTGGGCCTGACCAACCCGCATCAGCCCGACATCAAGCCGCACGCGGTGGTGCAGCTGCGCCGGGACAACGCGCTTGGCACGCTCTACAACATCGTGGGCTTTCAGACCAAGATGAAGTACGGCGCGCAAACTTCTGTTTTCCGGATGATTCCCGGTCTTGAAAACGCCCGCTTCGCGCGGCTCGGCGGCATCCATCGCAACACGTTCCTGAATTCTCCGACCTTGCTCGACGACCGGCTGCGCCTGCGCGCGCGGCCCAATATCCGCTTTGCCGGGCAGATCACCGGGGTCGAGGGCTACGTGGAGTCGGCGGCCATGGGCCTCGTCGCCGGGCGGCTCGCCGCCGCCGACATGCTGGGGCGCACCCTGCCCCCGGTGCCGCCCGACAGCGCCATGGGCGCGCTCATCCACCACATCACCGGCGGCGCGGACGCGAAAACGTTCCAGCCGATGAACGTCAATTTCGGCCTGTTCCGCCCGGTCGAGGGGCTCAGGGGCGGGCGGCGCGGGCGGCGCGACCGCTACAAGGCCTATACCGACCGCGCCAAGGCCGCGTGGCAGGGCTGGCTCGCCGAGACGCGGCAGGTCGCCGAAGCGGCGGAGTGAGCATGTCCGGCACCTTCCTCGACAAGGCCTACAGCCTCGACACCCCCGAGGCGACCCGCGCGCATTACGACCGCTGGGCCGGCAGCTATGACGACGAGATCGCCGCCAACGGCTATGCCACGCCCGCCCGCGTGGCGCAGGCGCTGGCGGCGCATGTCCCCGACCGCACCGCGCCGGTGCTCGATTACGGCTGCGGCACCGGGCTGTCGGGGATGGCGCTGCACGCGGCGGGTTTTGCCGTGATCGACGGGATGGACCCGAGCGCGGCGATGCTCGCGGGCG
>CAJXKX010000435.1 GCA_913055965.1 uncultured Roseovarius sp. | reverse complement strand
CAGCCGCTGGCATGCCAGGCCTACGCCGCCGTCGCCCGCGCCATCGCCGCCTACTAACCCGTATCGATGATCGTGCCGCCCGGCATCGAGGCCGAGGCGCGGGCAGACCTTCTCGGCCACCTTGGCGCCCAGTTCGGAGTGGTCGCCGCCGCGACCCTTGGCAATGTCGTGCAGCAACACCGCGGTATAGAGCACGCGGCGCGACAGCACCTTGTGCACCACCTCGGTGGCGATCGGCGCCGCCTCGGCCAGACGCACCGTCACCCGCTGCCCCAACGAGATGATCCGCCCGGTATCCGCCCCCATCAGCGTGCCGCGCTCGCGGTCGAAATGGAAATACTCGCGCCCCAGCCCCCGCATCGGCACCAGCCCGTCGGCCCCCGTCTCGTCGAGTTTCACGAACACCCCGAACCGGGCGATGCCGCTGATCCTGCCGGTGAATTCCTCGCCCAGCCGTTCCGAGAGGAAGGCGGCGAGGTAGCGGTCATTGGTGTCGCGCTCGGCCACCATCGAGCGGCGTTCGGTATCGGAGATATGCTGCGCCGTGGCGTCGAGGCGCTCGATCTCGGATGGCGACAGCCCGTCCTCGCCCCAGCCATGCGCCGAGATGAGCGCACGGTGCACGATCAGGTCGGCATAGCGCCGGATGGGCGAGGTGAAATGTGCATAGGCCTGAAGCGCCAGCCCGAAATGCCCGAAATTGCTGGGCGCGTAATAGGCCTGGGTCATGGCGCGCAGGGTGGACATGTTGATGAGCTCGTCGAACTCGCTCCCCTCCGCCTGGCTCAGAAGCTGGTTGAGGTGGCGGGTCTTGAGCACCTGGCCCTTGGCGAGCGTGAAGCCGGACGCTTGCGCCACCTCGCGCAGCGCCTCGAGTTTCTCCGGCGAAGGCTCCTCGTGAACGCGGTAGAGCAGCGGGCGGCCCAGCCGGTCGAGCTCTTCGGCGGCGGCCACGTTGGCCAGCACCATGCATTCCTCGATCAGGCGATGCGCCTCGAACCGCTCGGCATAGCGCACGGAGGTCACCTTGCCCTCGTCGCTCAGTTCCACCTTGCGCTCGGGCAGGTCGAGGTCGAGCGGCTGCCGCCGGTGGCGCGCCTCGGCCAACGCGGCGTGCGCGGCATAGAGCGGGCGGATCACGTCGTCGAGCAGGGGCGCGGCCTTGTCGTCGGGCGCGCCGTCCATCGCCGCCTGCACCTGCTCGTAGGTAAGCGACGCCGCCGAGCGCATCAGCCCGCGCACGAATCGGTGCCCGACCTTCTCGCCATGGGCGTCGATCTGCATCCGCACGGCGAGGCAGGGGCGCGGCACACCCTCGTGCAGCGAGCACAGATCGGCCGACAGCCGATCCGGCAGCATGGGCACAACGCGGTCGGGGAAGTAGCTGGAATTGCCCCGCTTTTTCGCCTCCTGATCCAGCGCCGAGCCGGGGCGGACGTAGTGGGCGACATCGGCGATGGCGACCCATATGACGTGCCCGCCCTCGTTTTTCGGATCGTCATCGGCATGGGCGAAAACCGCGTCGTCGTGGTCGCGGGCATCCCAGGGGTCGATGGTGATCAGGGGCAGGTCGCGCAGGTCGGTGCGGCCCTTGAGACCGGCGGGTTTCATCGCGTCGGCCTCGGCGATCACCTCGTCGGGGAACTCGTCGGGGATGCCGTGCTGATGGATCGCGATGAGCGAGACGGCCTTGGGCGCGGAGGGGTCGCCCAGGCGGTCGAGCACGCGGGCGCGGGGCAGGCCCATGCGCCCGGCAGGCCCCGCCTGTTCGCCCTCGACAACCGCCTGCGCAGCGCCATGGTGGGCAGCGTCGGGCGGCTGCTGGAAGGGGTCACCACGCATCACCGCGCCGACGGCGTCATGGCCCGCAACTGGCGCACCGGCAGCATGGTGGCCGGCGTGGTACTGCTGCTGGGGATCTATCTGATACTGGGCTGGCTCTGAGCCTCCGGCCGCCAAAACCTGACCCGGGAGCCAGCGCACCGCGCGGGATGCAATATCCCCGCGGGAGGCATACAATTCGCTTCTTATATCAGTTGCAATTGATACCTTGGGCTGCCGCCCGGGCCATAACCCATGGCCCGCACAGGTGAGGCGCCCGAGCGCCCGAATCAGGACCCTTGATGTTCGACGAGATACCCCGCCAGCGCCCGTCAACGCCGCTTCTCGACCAGATCGACGACCCGGCGCAACTGCGCGCCCTGCCGGAAAAACAGTTGCCCCAGCTGGCAACCGAGCTGCGTGAATACCTGCTCTACTGCGTGGGCCAGACCGGCGGCCATTTCGGTGCCGGCCTGGGTGTGGTGGAGCTCACCATCGCCCTGCACTACATCTACAACACCCCGGAAGACCGGCTGGTATGGGATGTGGGCCACCAGACCTACCCGCACAAGATCCTCACCGGCCGCCGTGAACAGATGCTGACCATGCGCCAGCAGGGCGGCCTCTCCGGCTTCCCCAAGCGCTCCGAAAGCCCCTACGACACCTTCGGCGTGGGTCATTCCAGCACCTCCATCAGTGCGGCACTGGGCATGGCGCTGGGCTCCCCGGACGAGCGCAAGGTCGTCGCGGTGATCGGCGATGGCGCCATGACCGCGGGCATGGCCTTCGAGGCCCTGAACCACGCGGC
>CAJXKX010000434.1 GCA_913055965.1 uncultured Roseovarius sp. | reverse complement strand
CGCAGGCGGTGCAGGTAAAGGTGGTCGCGGGCCTGGCCATGACAGATCACATGCCCCAGCGCGGGCCGTGCGTCAAACGCCAAACACCGGACGGGCAGGGCGGGCGCTATTCGGCGGCCTTCCGGGGAATGTCGATCACCGTGCCGTCGGCGCGCAGGATCTCCTCGAGCCCCAGTTCGGGCAGGACCGACTGGATATCCTCGCGCAGCCGCGCAAGCTGGCTCGCGGCGACGCTTTCTTCCAGTTCGACCTCGTGCGCCCAGTGGCGCAGTTCCTGCGCCACTGCCTTGGCGCGCTCGATCCGGTCGTTGAACGCGGCCACCTCTTCCTGGCGCTGGCGCAGGAACGCACGCGCGCGCTCCACCTTCTCGTCGGAATAGATATCGGCCAGTTCCTGGCTGACATGCGACATCTGCGCCGCCACCTCCATCACGCCGGGCTCCAGCCCGCCGAGATCGGGATGGGCGCGCAGCCACGCCAGCCGCTCGCGCACCGAATCGAATTCCGAGGACAGGTGAAACACCCCCGCGCGGTCGGCGGCATGGGCGGCGTGATAGGCGCGGGCGACATCCTGCATGCCGATCTCGAACCGGCGATGCGAGCTTTCCAGCGCCATGATTCGCGCATTGGATGGCAGGTAGGCACACAGCAGCACCGCAAGCACCGTCAGGCCGATCTGCGCGATCTGCCCCGCATTCGCATAGGTGGTGGCGCCGAAGGCAACCTCGAATTCGAGCCAGGGCAACGCGCCGAAAGCGGCCCCGATGGTCGCGCCCAGCAGGACGAGCGCGGAAAGGATGAAGGCGAAAACGGCAAACCTTTGAAACAAGGCCCCGAAAAGGGCGAGGATGGATGTCACCTGAGCAGACATGGCTGACCCCCCGAAGAAAAGCGCAGTTCCAATATAGGCAATTCTACGCCGATTGCGCCTGTGACAAAGCGATAATTCGCTCAACCGCCGGTCAAGTCCCGGAGATCGGCACGTGAGCAACACCCGCGGGCGGGTCCGAAGAGCCCGGCCATGCCCGCGCTCAGGGTCGCAGCACCGAGCGCCGCGGCTCGAGCGTCAGCGCCTCGGGCCAGCCGAGGAAGAACTCGATCCCGGCGATCGCCAGCCCCGCGCCGATCACGATCAGCCACAACCGGACCGTGCGCGGGCCGGGCGGGCGGCGCGCCCAGCGCGCCAGCCGCAGCAGCCAGGTGATGTTCATGGGCCGGTCAGGCGCACCGTGCCGATATAGGGCAGGTTGCGGTCGCGCTGCGCGTAATCGATGCCGTAGCCCACGACGAACGCGTCGGGAATCTCGAAGCCGATCCAGTCGGCGCGGATATCCGCCTCGCGCCGCGACGGCTTGTCGAGCAGCGCGATGGTCCTCAGGCGCGCGGGCGCGCGGCTGTGCAGCAGGTTGAGCACATGCGCCAGCGTGTGCCCGGTATCGACGATATCCTCGACCACCAGCACGTCACGCCCGGCGATATCGCCGCGCAAATCCTTGAGAATGCGCACCTCGCGGCTCGATTCCATCGCGTTGCCGTAGGACGAGGTCTCGACGAAATCGACCTCCACCGGCAGGTTCAGCTCGCGCACGAGATCGGCGATGAAGATGAACGAACCGCGCAGGAGGCCCACCACCACCAGCTTTTCGGTTCCGGCGAACTCCGTCTCGATCTCGTGCGACAGCGCCTCGATGCGGGCGGCGATGCGCTTGGCCGAGATCAGCCTGTCGATCACGTAGCTGCGCTGCGGCATGTCTTCCCCTTGCAAATCCGTGGCCAGTCTAGGAAAAACCGCGCCACTGTCACGGGGAAAACCGGGGGCGCCATGCCGTCACATTCCGAAACGCGCCACCTGCCGTATAGCGCGGACCAGATGTATGCGCTCGTGGCCGACGTGGCGCGCTACCCCGAGTTCCTGCCCTGGACGGCGGCGGCGCGGGTGCGCAAGGTCACGCCGCAGCCGGATGGCTCCGAGGTGATGGAGGCCGATCTCGTGATCAGCTTCAAGGTGTTCCGCGAGCGCTTCGGCAGCCGCGTCGTGCTCTGGCCCGAGGCGCGGCGGATCGAGACGGAATATCTCGACGGGCCGTTCCGTCACATGCGTTCGAACTGGGCGTTCCGCGATGCCGAAGGCGGCTGCGAGGTCGCGTTCGACGTGGATTTCGCGTTCAAGAACAGGCTGCTGCAATCCGCGGCCGAGATGTTCTTTCACGAGGCGATGAAGCGGATCGTGCGCGCCTTCGAGACCCGCGCGCAGGCGCTTTACGGCTGAGGTCGCCACCCCTGTCCTGTCATCCTCGGGCTTGACCCGGGGATCTCCGGGTTCGGAGAGATCCCCGCTGTCGCGGGGATGGCGTTTTCAGGACATCAGCGCGCCGTGCAGCAGGCGCAAGGCGTGGTCGCGGCTGAGGCGGCGCACCTCGGCGCGGCCCGGTGCGCCGAACTCGCGGGTTTCCGTGTGCGTCGCGCGGCCCGCCATGGCCAGCCCGAAACAGACCCGGCCCTCGGGCTTGTGCTCCGACCCGCCCGGCCCGGCGATGCCGGTGATCGACACCGCGAGCTGCGCGGCGCTGTGCGCAAGCGCCCCCTCGGCCATCTCGCGCGCCACCGCCTCCGACACCGCGCCATGCGCGGCGAGCGTGGCGGG
>CAJXKX010000433.1 GCA_913055965.1 uncultured Roseovarius sp. | reverse complement strand
ATTGCGCTTGAGCCACGCGGTATTGCGCCAGGACGGATGCGGCAAGGGAAAGACCCGGGGCGCATGGTCGCGCCAGCTGCGAACCACCTCCGTCACCCCCGCCCGCGTGCCCAGGTGATAGCGATGCGCATGCCCGCCCACCAGCACCGTCAGCCGCACCGCAGCCAGTTCCGCCATCACCCGGTCGTGCCATGTCCGGCCGCAGATCGCGGGCGGCGGCAGATCCGCCCCCTTCGCGTCGTAGCCGGGAAAACAGAACGCCATCGGCACGATCGCCACCCGGTCGCGGTCGTAGAATGCGTCCTCGCCGATCCCCAGCCAGTCGCGCAGACGCACGCCCGAGGGATCGTCGAAGGGCCGCCCCGAGCGATGCACCCGCAGCCCCGGTGCCTGCCCCGCGATCAGAAGGCGCGCCGAGGGCCGGAACCACACCACCGGGCGCGGCGCATGCGCGGAATGCGTCCCGGCGAATCGGTCGGCACACAATCGGCAGGATCGGATTTCGGCGCCGAGCGCCGTGTGCGGCGACCTTCGCGCCTCGCGCGCCGAACCTCGCGGGTCACTCAAGCAAGACCCCCGCCCCGGCCATCGCCGCCTCGGCCTGCGCCAGCGAGCCGTCGAGATCGATCGCCCGGCACAGGTCGCGCCGCACCGTCACCTTGTAGCCCAGCCTCGCCGCATCGAGTGCCGAGAACTGCACGCAGAAATCCGTGGCCAGCCCCACCATCACCAGTTCGGTGATGCCGCGCGTCTGCAGATAGCCGTCGAGCCCCGTGGGCGTCGCCCGGTCATTCTCGAAGAACGCCGAATAGCTGTCGATTTCCGGCGACATGCCCTTGCGGATCACGACCCGCGCAGGCGCGGTGTCGAGCCCGGGATGAAACGCCCCGCCATGGCTGCCCTGCACGCAATGATCGGGCCACAGCACCTGCGCGCCATACGCCATCTCGACCGTCTCGAACGGCCCCTTGCCCGGATGCGCCGAGGCAAACGAGGAATGGCCCGCCGGATGCCAATCCTGTGTGAGGATGATATCCCCGAACGCCGTCATCAACTCGTTGATGCCCGGCACCACCTCGTCGCCGCCCGGCACCGCCAGCGCGCCGCCGGGGCAGAAATCGTTCTGAACGTCGATCACCAGCAATGCAGCCGTCATGCCCGTCTCCCTCGTTGCCCCATGGCTAGGGCGCGGGCGGGGCTGCGTCAATCCCGGCCCTTGCCCGCGCCGTGCCGCGCGCGTAAATGCCGCCTCATGTACCGCATAACCGCCCTCTACCATTTTACCCGCCTCGACGATCCCGCCGCCCTGCGCGCGCCGCTGCTCGCGGTCTGCGAGGCCGAGGACGTGCGCGGCACCCTGCTGCTGGCGCATGAGGGGATCAACGGCACGATCGCCGGGAACGACCGGGGCGTCGCCCGCGTGCTCGACCACATCCGCGCGCTGCCCGGCTGCGCCGGTCTCGATTGGAAGGACAGCCACAGCGCCACGCCCCCCTTCGGCCGCATGAAGGTCCGCCTGAAGCGCGAGATCGTCACCATGGGCGTGGCGGATGTCGATCCGCGCGCCGCCACCGGCCATTACGTCGCCCCCGCGGAATGGAACGCCCTGATCACCGCCCCCGATGTCGCGGTGATCGACACCCGCAACGCCTACGAGGTGGCGATCGGCAGCTTCGAGGGCGCGGTCGATCCCGGCACCGGCAGCTTCCGCGACTTCCCGGCATGGTGGCAGGCCAACAAGGACCGGTTTCACAACAAGCGCGTGGCGATGTTCTGCACAGGTGGAATTCGCTGTGAAAAATCAACGAATTATCTTCTCAGCCAAGGGGTGGAAGAGGTCTACCACCTCAAGGGCGGCATCCTGAAATATCTCGAGGAGGTGCCCGAGGCCGAGAGCCTCTGGCGCGGGGCCTGCTTCGTCTTCGACGGGCGCGTCTCGGTCGGCCACGGGCTGCGCATCGGACCGCATGTGCTCTGCCATGCCTGCCGCCGCCCGATCCTGCCCGAGGACCGCGCCCGCCCCGAATACGAGGCGGGTGTCGCCTGCCACCACTGCGCCCACGAGACGAGCGCCGAGGACAAGGCCCGCTTTCGCGAGCGCCAGCGGCAGATCGGCCTCGCCGCCGCCCGCGGCGAGGACCATGTCCGCTGGATGGCCGAGGGCTGACGGCACCTGCGACGCTCACACGATCTCGAAGACCTTGTCGCGCGCGCCCCGCCCGCGCACGAGGCGCAGCCGTGTTCGGGGCAGCCCCAGCGCCCTGGCCAGCAGCGTCTGCACCGCGTCATTGGCCTTGCCCGCCTCGGGCGGCGCGGTGACGTAGGCGCGCAGGCACTCGCCCCCGGCCACGATCCGCGCGCGCGAAGCCCGCGGCGTCACCCGCAGCGTGATGCGCGCTCCGGGGAGCGCGAGATGCCCGAGATCGGGAAGGTCCATCGCCTGTCCCCTTTCTGCCGCCGCCGGTCGCAGGGCCCGGGATGGCCGCTGCGCCGCGTGCCGTCCAGCCTCAGCCGCCCCCCTCCTCCTCGTCGGGCCGCACGAGACCGATCTCGCCCGCCGCCTCGAGGCGGCGCACGGCATTGACGATCTCGGCCTGCGCCTCCTCGGCCTTGGGGCCTCGGGCGAAGACGGCGACGCGGACATC
>CAJXKX010000432.1 GCA_913055965.1 uncultured Roseovarius sp. | reverse complement strand
CGATGGCCTTGCCCGTGTCGGGGTCGATCAGCGTGCCCATGCGCGCGGCCATGGAATTGCCCTCGACCGACTTGTCGCACCAGCGGTTGAGGTTGTGGATGATGTCATCGGCATTGAATTCATCGCCATTGTTCCACACCGCATTGCGGCGCACCTTGAGCGTGTAGGTCTTGGCGTCGTCGCTGACTTCCCAGCCCTCCAGCAGCATCGGCTGAAAGCTGAAATCGGATGCCCAGCGCACCATGGGCTCGCAGAACTGGCGGCTGATATTGCCCGGCTCGGTCCAGGCGAACTTGCGCGGATCGGCGATCTCGAGCACGCGCGACGCCACGCGCAGCACGCCGCCCTTCTTGCCTTCCTCGGCTTGCGCCGCGGTCGGCACGGCCAGCCCCAGAAGGCCGTAGGCCGCCGCCGAGGACGCGCCGAAGGTCGAGGCGAGCGCGATGAACTCGCGCCGGTCCATCTTGCCGGCGCGGGTGTCCTCGGCCAGCTTGCGCACGATCGGGCGCACGTTTTCCTGCGGGGTTGAGTGGGTCATGTCTTTCCTCCGTGTTGGCCTTTGGCCGGGACGACCGGTGTCGTTTTCCGACGGGTCCGATTCTAGTGTTAGCAGGGTTTGGCCCCTGCACCAGCGGTATTCACGGCGCGGCGCGATGTCGTTTTTCGACTTTTCGCAACCGTCCCGCGACGCAGCCTAGCGCGAATCGACGCCCCGGATCGCCTGTTTGCGACAAATGCCCGCCAATTCGGCTTGAGACGGATGGCGCACGCGGCTAGATCAGCGCCAAAGGAGCCCTGCCCATGAGCGTCAACACCTTCGGTCACCTGTTTCGCTTCACCACCTGGGGCGAAAGCCACGGCCCCGCGCTCGGCGCGACGGTGGATGGCTGCCCGCCCGGCGTGGCGCTCGACGAGAACAGCTTGCAGCACTGGCTCGACAAGCGCCGCCCCGGCCAGAACAAGAACACCACCCAGCGGCAGGAGCCCGACGCGGTGCGCATCCTCTCGGGCGTCTACGAGGGGCAGACCACCGGCACGCCCATCCAGCTGATGATCGAGAACACAGATCAGCGCTCGCGCGATTACGGCGACATCGCCCGCACCTTCCGGCCCGGCCATGCCGATATCACCTATCACCTCAAATACGGCATCCGCGATCCGCGCGGAGGCGGGCGCTCCTCGGCCCGCGAGACAGCGGCGCGGGTGGCGGCGGGCGGCGTGGCGCGCGCGGTATTGGCGACGCTCGTGCCGGGGCTCGAGATCAAGGGCTACATGGTCGCGATGGGCGAGATGGAGCTTGACCGCGCCCGCTTTGACTGGGACGCCATCGACGGCAACGATTTCTGGCTGCCCGATGCCAAGGCCGCGCCCGAGTGGGAGGCCTATCTGCAAGCCCTGCGCAAGAACCACGATTCGGTGGGCGCGGTGATCGAGGTGGTGGCGCGCGGCGTGCCCGCGGGCCTCGGCGCCCCGGTCTATGCCAAGCTCGACACCGATCTGGCCGCCGCGATGATGTCGATCAACGCGGTCAAGGGCGTCGAGATCGGCGAGGGCATGGCGGCGGCGCGCCTCACCGGCAGCGCCAATGCCGACGAGATCTTCATGGGCGATCACGGCCCCGAATTCGCCTCGAACCACGCAGGCGGCATCCTCGGCGGTATCTCCACCGGGCAGGAGGTGGTGGTGCGCTTCGCGGTGAAACCCACCTCCTCGATCCTCACGCCGCGCCGCTCGATCACCGTGGACGGCCAGCCCACCGAGGTCGTCACCAAGGGCCGCCACGACCCATGTGTCGGCATCCGCGCGGTGCCGGTGGGCGAGGCGATGATGGCTTGCGTGATCCTCGATCACCTGCTCCTGCATCGCGGGCAGGTGGGCGACGGCCCGCGCGGCACCATCGGCTGACGCCGTTTTCTTGAAAAGAAAACGATCCGGAATTTTTTCAAAATTCCGGTCGGCTCACACGCGTTTCTGTCGCGACAGCTGCACCGCCAGAATACCGCCCATGATCACCGCCACGCCCAGCAGATCCTGCGCGCTCAGGGTCTCGCTCAGGATCAGCGCGGCAATGGCCACGCCTAGGAACGGGTTGAGAAAGTGAAAGGTCGCGGCCTTGGTCGCCCCGATCCGGTTGACCAGCCAGAACCACGCCAGCGTCGCCGCCAGCCCCGGCACCAGCGTGGTATAGGCAAAGGCCGCGACCAGCGTCCAGGACCAGTCGATCACGACGGTCTCGACCGCCGCCGCCACCACGCCGAGCGCCGCGCTGCCCACCAGCATCTGCAGCCCCACGACCATCAGGAAGTTGCCGCCCGAGGTGGCCCCGCGCACCGCCAGGGTGGCAAAGGTCAGCGCAATTACCCCCACCACACAGAGGCTCAGACCATAAAGATCGACGCCGCCCTGCAGCCGCGCGCCCATGATGATCGTCACCCCGATCACCCCCGCGACGAGGCCCAGCATCCCCGTCACCCCGATCCGCTCGCCAAAGATCAGCCAGCCCGCCAGCCCGACCAATAGCGGCATGGTCGAGGCGATGATCGCGGCCAGCGATGCCTCGATCGTCTGCATCGCCACGAAATTCAGGCCCAGATAGAGCGCGTTCTGACAGATGCCGAACAGGATGGTCGCGCGCCATTGCGCGGG
>CAJXKX010000431.1 GCA_913055965.1 uncultured Roseovarius sp. | reverse complement strand
GCGCCGGGCAGGGGGGCCGCGCGGATCAGCAGGTCGGGCGCGGCCATCACCAGCTGTTCGAGGGGCAGCGTGCCGCCGCCGCGCAGGCCGAGCGCGCGCGCGACGTTCCCGAACCCGGCGGCGCGCAGGATATCGTCCGACAGCGTGCCCGCGCCAAGGCTGTAGCCATTGGGATGATAGAGCGCGGCGCTGTGGCTCGCTTCGTGCCGCGCGCGCGCCTCGAGCGCCGCGCGCCGCGCGTCGAACCGCGCAACGAGCGCCGCACCCGCCGCCTCGCGACCCAGCACACGGGCCATCTGCGCGATCCGCGCGCGCGTGTCCTCGAGCGACCGGGCGGTGTCGAACTGCTCCACCCGCAGCCCGATGCGGCGCAGCATCGCCACCGTCGCCGGGTCCGAATAGGCCCCCGCGAGCACCAGGTCGGGCCGCAGCAGGTAGACCTCTTCGGCGCGCCCGTGATTGACCGGGTAGGCGCGCGCCTCGCGCGCCATGGCCGAACTCTCCGGATCGGCGGCGAGGTCGGAGACCGAGACCAGCTGTCCGGGCGCCGCCAGCATCATCGCAAGCTGATCGGTGCACAGGTTGATCGACACGACGCGGGAGGGGGCCGCGTCGGCACGGGCCATGGCCCCCGCGAGTGCGAGGGCCAGGCCGAGGGCTATGAGCCTAGAAGGACGCACGCAGCCCCACGAAGGCCGCGCGGCCCGAGGTGTTGAACCCGCCCGCGGTTTCGTAATCCTCGTCGAAGAGGTTCTCGACGCGGATATAGGCGGTGGCGCTGTCGGTGATCGCCCGGCTCAGCCCCGCGCCCACAAGCGTGTAGTCGCCCACCTTGTTGTTCGCGGGCGCAAAGGCGCTGGCGCGGACATCGGCCACGCGGCGCATGTCGAGCGTGCCCGAAAGCCGATCGGTGAAATCGGCGGCAAAGCCGATAACCGCGTCATGCCGCGGGGTGAGCGTGAGTTGCCGGCCGCCGTTGCGCGCCTCGGTATAGGTATAGTTGCCGAAGACCGAGAGTTGCGCGTTGATCGCGGCCTCGGCGGCGAGTTCCAAGCCCTCCGAGGTCGTCTTGCCCGACACCTGGTTGAAACAGCCGAACCCCGAGCCGCAGGCGGTGGCATTCGGGTCGAACCCGATCAGGTCGTCGATGGTGATGTGAAACAGCGTCGCCTCGATCCGGCCATTGGCGAATTCGCGCTCGATGCCGATCTCGTAGCTTTCGCTGTCCTCGGGCTTGAGGTTGGGGTCACCGAAGGCGCTGAAGCGCTCGAAGAGCGAGGGGGCGCGAAAGCCGGTCCCGGCCACCGCGCGCACGGCCCAGCCGTCGGCGGGCCGCCAGATCGCCGCCGCCCGCCCGGTGAGCTTGCCGCCGAAATCGCCGTCCTCGTCATGGCGCAGCGCCAGCGAGAGATCGACGGTGTCGGTGGCGGGCCAGAGCCATTCGGCCGTGACCGCGGCATTGTCGTTCGAGCCGCGCGTGGGCAGCGCGGTGAAGCGTTCCTCGGTGTATTCGAGCCCGCCGGAGAGTGTGCCCGCGCCACCGAGTTCGGCAGAGGCCAGATAGCTGATCTCGTCGCGCTCGCCGGTGAAGCGCGGCGTGAAGGCTCCGGGCGAGGTGTCGCGACGCTCGATGTCGAAATAGGCGTAGGACAGTTCGTGGCTGACCGCACCGGTCTGCAGCCGGGCAAAGCCGCGCAGGCCGGTCTCTTCGCTGACATTGGTGCCCGCAGGCAGGATGTTGCCTAAGAAATCCTGGTTGTCGATATCCGCGGTGCCGTCCCGATAGATGACGCTGCCGCCGAGGGTGAGCGTGTCGGTGGCGGCGAATTCGCCCCAGAGCGTGAACATGTCCTGCTCGAACCCGTCATCCTCGGTGTCGCCCGCGCGCGCCGAGAACCCGTCGGATTCCACGCGGTTGTAGCTGAGCGCGACCTCGCCGCGCGCGCCCCGATAGCCGAGGCTGAGCGCGCCGGTATAGGTGTGGAAGCTGCCCGCCTCCGCGCGGGCTTCGCCCGAGATCCCGTCGCGCTCGGGCCGCCACGTGCTGATGTCGATGACGCCGCCGATCGCCTCGGAGCCGTAGAGCGCCGATTGCGAGCCCTTGAGCACCTCGATCCGCCCGAGCCCCGCGCCGGTGAGGCCGCCGAAATTGAACTGGGTCTGCGTGCCCGACGGATCGGCCATGTCGATGCCGTTGATCCGCACGCCCACGTAGCGCGCGGGCAGGCCGCGCAGCTGGATCGAGGATGTGGCCCCGAACCCGCCGCGCCCGGTGGTGTGCACGCCGGGCAGCCGGTCGAGCCGGTCGGTGAGTTGCGTGTCGGAGGTCTCGACCTCGCGCCCGGCGATCACCTCGACCGAGGCACCGGTGCGGGAAATCTCCTGCGGGACGAGGTTGCCCGACACGGTGATCGTGTCGAGATCGAACGCCTCCTGCGCGAGGGCCGGGGCGGTTGCGAGGGCGCACAGGGCGCAACTGGCGAGGTATTTCATGTCATGTCCCCAGAATGCCGGTATCCGGCTTCGTGTTTCCATCGGGTCGGTCGTTGGAAAGGACATGCCCCCTCCGCAGACGGTGAAAGCGCCACCACTACGGAAAGGTCCGTTATCCACGGCGCGCCCCGCGCCCGGATAGGGTGATCACTTCGG